>JAICIM010000161.1 GCA_025928885.1 Ktedonobacteraceae bacterium
CTGTTCTGTGTGCAATTTTTGCCGCCTATTCTGGGTGTTTCTATTCCCTGGTGGGTGTTTGCCTGTCTGGCGGCGCTGCTCGTCTTTCTTTTTCATCTCTTCGGGAGCGGGTATGTGACGCGTGTCCGTCTGGTCCTCACCGCGCTTGCTATCTTGCCCATCTTGATTTTATCGCTGACCATTATTGTTCGCGGCGGCAATGCTGGCAATACACTGCTGGCGCTTCTTCCGCTCAACACTCCGCCTCACGCGCTATTGCAAGGGGTTCTGATTGCGATGGCGCTTTTTGTGGGCATTGAGGCGACCCCGGCGGTAAGTGAGGAGGTCAGGGATGCGCGGCGCATCATTCCAAAGGCAACCGGCATTGCGCTCTACGGCGTGGCGTTTTTGTATATGCTGGTGACATATGCCTCTTCTATCGGTTTTGGTCTGGATCATATTGACCACTGGATCACCGATATCACTCCGCTCACGACGCTGGGCCTGCGCTATGTGGGGGGATGGTTTACGATCTTGCTAGACCTGGCACTGCTGATGAATGCGCTCACATCCGTTAGCGCGTTTACCGCAGTGATTGCCAAAGGGACGTTTGCTCTGGCCCGACATGGCTTCTTACCCTCTGTGTTCGGGCAGACCTCCCATTTTCGCTCCTGGTCCGTCATTCCGCTTCTGGGCAACCTGCTCGTTCTCGGTTGTGCGCTGTTGATCATTGTTATCTTTACGTCTGCCAATATTGATCCGTTGCTGGGCTTTGGGATTGTGGCGACATGGGGATATTTGCTGGTAATGGCGACCTATTTGATCCTGGCGTTGGCCGCTATTCCTTTGCTGATGCAGAGTGCGACCCGCTGGTGGAACTGGGGATGTCTGGTGGTGGCGCTGGTAATGCCCTTCCTGGCGTTGTATGGCAGCATGGTGCCGTTCCCATTCTGGCCCGCCAATATCTCGCTGTACGGGGCCTTCTTAACTGCCGCCGCTGCCATCATCTGGATCTCGATCCTGCATATGTTCCGGCCCGAGCTGCTCAAAGCTGCCGCCGAACCGTATGTCTGGGAAAACGTTCTGGATGAAGAGCTGGAACAAGTGTAAACAATCAAAGGATGCCGTCGCACCTGTAGCATCCTTTGATTGGTCCTCACTCATCAATGGTGCGAGATTGTATCGCTCAATGAAGTCTTGCCATGTTTTTGATAGATCTCCACATATTTTTGTGCCATAGTACGGGCCGAAAACCTCTGCTCGACATGTTCCCGCGTCACGTTGCGGTCAATCTCATCAATTTGTGGAATACGTTCCACCATCTCATCCAGATTTTGTACGAGAAAGCCGCTTTTCTCATGCGCAACCACTTCAGAGGCCGCCCCACGTTCGAAAGAGATGACGGGACAGCCGAGGGCCATCGCCTCGATCATCACCATACCAAACGGCTCTTCCCACTCTATGGGGTTGAGGAAGCCACGCGCCCGGCTCAGATAGTCGATCTTCTGCCGCATATTGGCGGGGCCAAGCAAGCGAATCTGTTTCCCGTCCGCTTGCGGTTTGATCTCTTCCTGATAATAACGGGTAAACTCTTTGCTGCTACGATCAATCGTTCCCGCCAGCACGAGCGGTACGTTGGCTCGCCTCGCCGCTTCAATTGCTAGATGTGCACCTTTCTCAGGCGTGAAGCGACCCAGCCACATAAAGAAGTCTTTGCGTGGCTTGCCGGTTGGCTGATAGGTTTTCATACTGATGCCGTTATAGACCACGCTTGTGATATTGAGCGGCAAACTCTGCAATTCTTGACGGCGGGCATGTTCGCTGATCGCCACCAGCGGCATATCCTCCGACCAATCCATATAATAACGGTCAGCGTCGCCAGACCAGTTGGTGACGTGATCGAAGGGAAAATGGCTGTGCAACGTGGCGATATGTGGGGTTGCCAGTCGCGCGACCAGGGGGAACACATACATGTCCGAACTGGAGGAGAGATGCGCATGTACGATGTCAAAAGACTTTTCTTTAATGTCATCAACGGCTTTTTGCAAATGATAGAAGGCTTTCAGGTGTGCCGCCCAGGGAACCTTCTCTTCGAGCAGCGATTTGGGAAAGAAAGAGATCTGCTGCGCCGATGTCCGCGAATCGTTGGGCGTATAGAGCGTGACCTCATGCCCCATTGCTACTAACTCTTCCACAAGATTGTAGATGACCGATTCCGTGCCACCATAGTTCTTCGGGGGAATCGCAATCCACGGCGGCGCGATCTGGGCAATTCTCATAGGTGTTTCTCCTTGTCTTCATTCTATAAATTTCGGCTACGCAAGCAAAACCTCTCTTGCGGATCATAGTGTGTCAACATGTAGAAGTCTCCTGCACTTATTACGGCTCTGCTGCCACCAATGCAGACTCAACAATTCATATTTTTGTGATACCTGTGCTCTTTTGGCTGTGATACTCGTCATATAATTGTGATATTCCCGAGCAAATAGGTAAAAAGGTGGTTCCATGTCGATTCAGCGGCTATTAAAAATATTTGATACCCGATCAACGCTATTATTGTGTATTATCTGCGCGATTCCTCTTTTTATCACTGCGTATGTCTACTACTGGTATTCCAGTCCGCAGGGAGACGAGCCGCACTATTTGATTATCAGCCAGACCGTACAAATCTATCACTCTATTGATGTCATGAAGGATTATACTCACGGCGACTACCTGGCTTTCTATCCCAAACCAATTGATGCTCATGTCTCGCCGAATGCTGCGGGCGTGATGCTGCCGATGCATAGTATCGGTGGTCCGCTTATCTGGCTGCTCCCCTTTATGTTGCTGGGTCGCCTGGGCGTGATCCTCTTTATCGCGCTGGTCACGCTGCTTGCAGTGCTCAATATCTACTATTTTCTGCTGGAAATGGCGATACGCCCGACCTATGCCTTTTTTGTCAGCGCCGCCTTTGCGTTCGGCTCTCCGCTGTATATCTTTTCGCACCTGACCTTTATTGAGCCGCTTGGTATGCTGGTCTGTATCTATGTTGTGCGTGTCCTCTTTCAGCAAGAATTGCGCCAGCGCGATCTGATTGGCAGCGGCATTGCGCTGGGCGTGATGCCGTGGATACATATCCGCTTTGCCCTGATCGAGGTGGTGTTGTTCGCTTTTCTGCTCTTACGCCTCTATAGAGAGAATGGGCTGCACAATATCAGGCGCTATGTTGCATATCTGCTGCCGGTTGTGGTGCTGTTTCTGCTCTTTGAGGGCTACAATCTGATCTTCTGGGGAACGCTCAATCCAGCCCCCAATCAGGCGAACTCGGGGCAGGTTCCCTTCAAATATTTGCCGTTCCTGGGCCTGGCCGGAACCTTTATGGATCAGGAGTTCGGCCTGTTTACCAACTTCCCGATCTTTATCTTTGCTTTGCCCGGCATCTTGCTCACGCTGAAAAAGAAATATCTCTCTCTGCATCTCCTGATGCTCTTGCTATTCATTCCCTATCTTTTGACCTTCACGACATTTCGCCTCTGGTCGGGAGGGTGGACGCCGCCGACGCGCTTTCTGGTGGTGCTGGTGCCGACGCTGGCGTTTTATATGGCCTGGGCTATGCAACAGGCCAGCAACAGGGTGTTGAATGTCCTCTTCGCGCTGTGTACGCTCTTCGCCTTTGCCTGCGGCGTCGCTTATATCGGGGCGCAAAAATTTGGCTTCAATAGTGGGAAGGGGACAAGTTTGGCGATGCTACACTTGCAGGACCTCATCCATATCCCCATCACCGACTATGTGCCGTCCGTGTATCGGCCTCACCAGTTGCATCTGTTTGCGCTCTGGTTGGCCGGTATGCTCTGTATTACGGCTATTACTTATCTACTTGGGCGTACAAGAGCTTTGCAGTAGAACAGCTTATTTGACAAATATCATTTATGATTCTATACTAATAAATAGATTGAGTGCTCAGTCAAATACGTGAACAATTGGGAAGCACAGTACGGACATCTACCCGACGGCCTGGATAGAAGCCCGCCAACATGCTGTTATGAGCAGTCCTTGTGATCTAACACAGTGTCAAGGAGGTTCTGATTATTATGAGAACATGGACACGTTGGCAGGATTGGGTCTCTCTTGTACTGGGAGTCATCCTCTTTATTGCCCCCTGGATCTTTGGAACAGCCATCAATGGCGCACGTTCCTGGGATGTCTGGATTCTTGGCATCATCGGCGTCATTCTCGCACTGATCGCACTGGCTGTCGTCAGTGTATCGACCGTGACTGAATGGATCTCGCTGATTCTTGGGATTCTGGTTTTCATTTCGCCCTGGGTCTTTGGCTTTGCAACGCTTGGCGCAGCCGCGTGGCCTGCCTGGATCATTGGCGTTCTGTTCGTGATTGTCAATGCCTGGGCCTTGTACCAGACGCGAACACCACGCGTGGGCGTGCCTGCCTAGCTAACAGGCTCGTGAGCAACAGCAAAAATTGTTGAGTGGGTGCGGAGACAGTTCGGTCTCCGCATCTATGTATGTCAGTTGGAGCATGATGACGACAGATACAACGCCAGATCTTCCCCTTGAAGAGGCACGCACCCGTATTTTAAATGCAGCACAAACCCTGTTCGCTGCGCACGGCTTTAACGCTACGACGACCAAAGCAATCGCTGAGGCCGCTGGAGTGCCGAGTGGCCTCATCTTCTATTATTTCCCCTCCAAAAAAGCCTTGCTAACTACCATTTTGCGTGAGCGCAATATGCTGATCGAGTTGAGTACGGTGGTTGAGATGCTACTGGTCTCTGATCCCCGCACCGCCTTGCTGACGCTCGCCGCCCATTATATGGAGGCGTTGCGGCAACATAGGGAGTTGACCGCAATACTGCTCCGCGAATTTCGTTCGCATCGTGAAATAGCGGATCAATTTCACGCTTTACGCGAGGAGCACATCGTCCTGATTACATCCTATGTACAGAAACTGTTGAAGGGGAAATGTAATGCACCGGAGCAGTATATGCAGGCGATGGCACGCACTTTTTTGTATAACCTGATCGTCATCGGCATTATTGAGGACCCGCCCGAACCGCATCGTTTCATCGAGGAGATGGTTGATATCTTGCTCGGTGGCTTCGCTATCAACGCTTGAACGCGAGAAGCTTTCTACGCCTCTAGCCAATTTGTCTCTTCTTGCGTGGCCTCCCCCGCGTAAAATCGTCTTTATACTGTGACGATTTAGTGATATTCGCAAAGAAGAGGACCAATATTTCGTGCTAGAAGAGAAGAAGTCTGCTGAAGTTGCAATCGATCTTGCCGCAGCTCCAACAAGCCAGCCAGAGCAATCCCGCCTTGCCCGCTCTGCTCCCTGGCTGCTCCTGTTGCTCTGCCTGCTCCCATTTTTGCTTACGGCCTATGCTTATTACGATCATTCACATCCCCAGGGAGACGAGCCACACTACCTCGTGATCAGCCAGACGATGTGGTTGTATCATTCAATCGATGTGATGAAAGACTACAATCACCAGGACTACCTCTCGTTTTACCCTGTGCGGCTTGATCCTCACATCGCGACGAGCGCTTCGGGCCAGGTCCTGCCCCTGCATAGCATCGGTGGTCCCTTCCTGTGGATGATCCCATTTGCGCTGGGTGGACGCCTCGGCACGCTCTTCTTTATCTGTCTGCTCTCAGCCTTAACGGTCCTCAACATCTATCTCCTGCTGCTGGCAATGGGGATTCAGCGACGTTATGCCTTTGGCGTTGCTCTGGCCTTTGCGCTGGGATCGCCCATCTACGTCTACTCCCACCTCACCTTTGTCGAGCCACTGGCGGCGCTGATCTGTATCTATATCATGCGCGTCATCTGCCAACCAACCAGGCGCATAGGTGATCTGATCGGGGCCTCGCTGGCTCTGGGGCTGCTGCACTGGATACATATCCGTTTCGCACTCGTCGAGATGGTGCTCTTTGGCTTCTTGTTGGTGCGCCTCTATCTCGACAATCGCACAGATAGCACAGGCCAGTTTAAACGCTACGCCGCTTATTTGTTGCCCTTCCTGGCGCTTTTCTTGTTGTTTGAGATCTACAATCTCACCGTCTGGGGAACGCTCAATCCGGCTGCCAATCAGGCCAGCGCGGGCAAGGTTCCCTTTCTGGCCCTGCCCTTCACCGGCATCATCGGTATCTTCTTCGATCAGGAGTTTGGCCTGTTCACGAACTTTCCGCTCTTCGCCTTTGCCCTTCCTGGCATCCTTTTGACGCTGAAGAGAAAATATCTCACGCTCAATCTTTTGCTATTCGCGCTCTTTGTGCCGTATGTGATTATGGTGGCCTCGTTCGATTCGTGGGCTGGTGGCTGGGGTCCGCCCGCTCGCTTTATTCTGGTACTCACGCCGACGCTGGCCTTTCCGGTGGCCTATGCGCTGCAACGAGCAGGCAATGTTGTGTTGAACAGCTTTTTTGTGCTATGTACCCTCTTCGCCGCTCTCATTGGCGTGGCCTATATCTGGGCCGATAAGTCCGGGTTTAACGGGGGACATGGCGCGAGTCTGGCGATGTTGTATGTGCAAAAGGTGACGCATATCATCTTCACGCCCTATATTCCCTCGCTCTTTCAGCCGCATCAGAAGCCGCTTTTCCTGGCATGGCTGGCTGCTCTGTTTGTACTCACAGTGGGGACACGGCTGCTGGTACGCTGGAAAGAGCGGCGAGGGGCGCTGCTCTCTCGCTCCTGATCCAACGAAGAACATCCCTGTCCGCTATAAGTCGTTCGATCGGTTCTCTCCCGGTTCATCAGTGAGCGGCAACAGAAACCAGAACGTTGCCCCCTGGCCGGGACTGCTCTCTACCCCCACCTGTCCTTGATGCTGGGCGATGATAGTGCGTACGATATACAGTCCCAGACCCAGCCCTCCGCCGGAGCTACGATAGCTGGCAGGCTGCGTCTGATAAAAGCGGTCCCAGATCTGTTCTTGCTGCTCTGCCGTCAGGCCCGGCCCCTGATCGCAAACGGAGACGCGTGCCATGATCCCTTCGATGCTCAGGCGTACCTGGATTGTCTGGTTGGGTGGGGAATACTTGAAGGCGTTCGTCAGGTAATTGGTCAGGGCCTGCTCGATGCGATCTGCATCAGCCGCCACTGGCACGACCGATTGCACAGGCAAGGTCAGGCTAATGGGGCGAGCTGAGGCCACCTGTTGATTGGCCACAACTTGCTGCACAATCATCTTGAGATTGCAGGGTCGCAGGTGGACCTCAAATTTTTGCATCTCTATACGCGACACATCCAGCAATTCAGCGACGAGGCGAATCTCAATCTCCGTTTGCCGTTGTGCCTGTTGGAGCATGGCCTCCAGCTTATTTGAAAGCATCTTCATTTCTGCTGAGTTTGTGGAGACCCGCTCGACGTACAATTGGGCTAGCTCTAGAAATCCCTGGATGCCAGTGAGGGGCGTTCTCAGTTCATGACTGACCATACTGAGAAACTCGTCTTTGCGTCGCTCGGCCTCTTTGCGATCTGCAATGTCAAGGATCATCACCAGCGCCCGATCGCGGACGTGATTGATGGCAGTGGCAACCACCAGCGCAGGAACCTGTGAGCCGTTTTTGTGGACATAGACTTTTTCTTCTGGCAGCGAAGCGCCATGTGTTCTCAGCGTTTTCCAGGAGCGCGTGCGTACAGAGTGATACTGTGGGGCCATTACATCCTTCACACGTAGCGTTCCTCCCACCAGCTCTTCGCGGCTATAGCCCAACAGCCGCGTCAGACGCCCGTTCACTTCGTACATGCACCCGTCTTGATCCGTGACCATGACGCCAACAATATCAGAATCGATGATGGAGCGGAATTTGCGCTCAGAATCTTGCAGCCGTTGTTCCAGCAGCAGGCGCTCGGTGACATCGCGATACACGGCAACGCCCCCGATGATTTGTCCCGCTGTATCGCGCAATGGCGTGCCTCGGGCATCAAGAAACATGTCTTGTCCCGACCTGCTGCGACAGATCAGACTGATCTGCTGGTTCGCGAGGTTTTCGCCGTGCAGGACTCGAAACAGCGGCCACTGATTCTGTGGCAATGGCTCACCATCAAGATTGCGGGGCATTGCCCACTTCGCGCGTTCGCCGGGAGAAAGCAAGGCAGGATCGCCATTTGCATCCAGAGAGAACATGGCGCGAAAGGCGGCATTGGTGTGGATGATACGTCCCTGCTCGTCGCAAACAGCTACGCCGTCGGTCATCGCTTCAAAAATAGCTGTAAACTGCTCCGCCCGGATTTGTGCGGCTTCTCGTGCCGCCTGCTCACAGGCCAGCGATTGTTTATACTTGCTGATATCGTGCTGCTTGCAGAGGATGGCCCGCACCGGGGGTTGGTTCACCAGGTTGGTGATGGTCCCCTCTATCCAGCACCATATGCCGTCTTTGCGCTGCAAACGATATTCCAGAACGAAAGGCTTCTCAACATGTTTGACTGCATAGGCAAAGTGATCCTGCCACTTTTGCTGATCGTCGGGATGAAGCAGGAGCGAACTGCTGAGGCCGATCAGCTCTTGAGGCGTATAGCCGGTGAGATCGGCAGTCGCAGGGCTGGCATAGGTGATGGTGCCGCCTGTTGTGAGCAAGAGCATCGAATCGGTACTATATTCGATCAGAGCGCGAAATAGCTGTTCGTTCTGTATCAGAGTTTCCTCTGACATATACTGTTCCCTTCTGAAATGTCCGCTGTACGGGGATCTGTTCTCTACAAATAAACAGGTATGAAAAATAAAATACGCGTGGTTAATTTTTATATGGTCTCATTGGGAGGAACCTTTCGCTATAGTATACAATGGATATCGAGAAAAAGAAATATAAAAATCAGGGTAAGAGGCGAAAATAAAATTCATCAATTAATTAGTAATTCACTCTAATAAGAGAATGATCAGAGGACAAAACGGGCTAAAATTAACCAGTGAATGGGCTTAAATTAGTGGTTCTGATATGTTACACTTTTAGATGTGCCTGAAAATTTACAGGAAAGTAACGATTAGATCAGGACATTGAGGTGGTGACATGTCGATACGCATTCTGATCGCGGACGACGAACCTCTGCAACGTATGGACCTGAGAGATATGCTGACCGAGCAGGGATATCAGGTCATCGGTGAGGTAAGAGACGGCCTCAGCGCAGTCAAGCGAGCACGCGCCGAGCGGCCCGATGTGGTGATTATGGATATCCAGATGCCCGTCATGGATGGGCTAAGCGCGGCAGCAATCCTCATTAGAGAACAGATAGCCCCGGTTGTTCTTGCTACAGCCCTCAGCGATCAAGATTCGATCCATCGTGCAAAACTTGCAGGTGTTATCAGCTATATTATCAAACCATTACGCGAAAGTGAGATCGCCCCTACGATCGAAATGGCGCTTGCCCGCTATCGTGCATATCGCCGTATTGAAGCAGAGGTAGATGCGCTATTAGCAGAACTGACCAGTCCCTCAGCCGAAGCAGCGCGTAAGGTAGTACAGAGGCGGCAGACGGTGAAGGCGCACGAGATACCAGGTCATAATCGCAGCATACGCTAAGTTCAATGAACAGGCAAGTGTTTTCTTGATCTTCATTGAAAATAGCTCTTATTCTGCAAAAATTATCACATTTTTGTCAGTAATACCCCTCCATACTCGATATCATTGACTTTACCTCTCAAAGATGCTATGAACTATTCCATGAAACGATGAAGTTTCATGTATCGAACCATCCCCCTTTCAATGTAGCGGAGACCTCCATTTGCTAGATGGGCAATATCTGGCGCTATGTGCATGGATTGCTCAGGGGAGGTCTCAGGCAACGTGGTACTTCATTGAGCAAGGAGAAGCTGATGAAAGACAAACGACCACTTCAGGTGTTCACCACAATGATCGTTATCATGCTGACGTGTGTGGCTGTTTTGAGTGTCCTGCTGCTGCCAGCGATGGCACGAGCTGCTGCCCCCGACGGGCTGCATGTGGTGGGCAATCAGATTGAAGATGGCAGCAACCATGTGATCGTCCCGCACGGCGTTGACCGGATGGGGACAGAATACCAGTGTACGAAGACGGCCAGCAATGCCCCCACCTCATTTGATGGGCCGGTTGATCAGGCATCGGTCAGCGCGATGCTCTCCTGGGGCGTGACGATCGTACGGGTTCCGCTCAACGAGGATTGCTGGCTTGGCATTAATGGTTTTCCCGCCAATGGCCGCACCGCCGCGCAATATCAGCAGGATATTGTGAACTGGGTCAATTTGCTGAATCAAAATAACCTGATTGTTATTCTTGATCTGCACTGGAATAATTCCGGCACCAATCAGGCGACGGGCCAGGAGCCAATGCCCGACCTGGATCACTCGCCCGCCTTCTGGACCTCGGTTGCGAATACCTTCAGGGGCAACTCTTCCGTGATATTTGACCTGTACAACGAGCCATATACCAGTAGCTGGGCCTGCTGGCTCAATGGCAGTACGAGTGCCAGTGCCAGCCCTTGTACCGATGTTGGCTTCGCTGTTGCAGGCATGCAAACCTTGATTAATACGGTCAGAGCGACGGGTGCTACAAACATCATTATGCTGGGCGGCCTTGCCTACTCGAACAACCTTAGCGGCTGGCTGGCAAATAAGCCGACTGATCCCCAGAACAATCTGGTGGCCTCCGTCCATATCTACAACTTCAACACCTGTGCGAATAGCAGTTGTTGGGATTCACAAATTGCGCCGGTGGCGGCCCAGGTGCCGGTGCTGGCCGGTGAAATCGGCGAGAACGATTGCGCATCGGGCTTTATCAGCACGCTAATGAGCTGGTTCGATCAGCACAATATTGGCTATCTGGCCTGGACCTGGACCAACTACGATTGCTCACAGACGCCAGCCCTGATCAGCGATTACTCAGGTACGCCAACGAACTATGGGGCAGGCTTCAAAAGCCATCTGCTCTCGTTAGCAGGTACTCCCACCCCCACGCCAACACAGGGGACGACGCCAACCCCTACGCCAGGAACGACACCAACACCGACGCCAGGAACAACGCCGACCGCAACGTCAACGCCATCTGGTGGTGCCTGTAGCGTGCATTATGCGGTACAGAATCAGTGGCCTGGTGGCTTTACTGCCAATGTCACGGTCAACAACACCAGTTCAAGCGGGATCAACGGCTGGACGCTGAAGTTCACGTTCCCGGCCACCCAATCGGTCTCGCAAATCTGGAATGCCACCGTCTCGCAATCGGGAGAGCAGGTGACGGTTCAGAACGTGAGCTACAATGCGACGATTGCCGCAGGCAGCTCCGCCACCTTTGGCTTCAATGGCTCATGGAGCGGCAGCAATCCCGCGCCAACCGTATTTACGCTCAATAGTGCAACATGTAGCGTCGTCTAACGTAACGTTGGAAGCGAAGAGGCTGAAAGGATATTGATAAGTTTTGCGCGGGTCTCAGTAATGCTTTCGTTGAGCAGAGACCCGCGCATGGCTTTCCAGGCGGTTTTATGTATCTATAACGTTTTTCAACCCTCTTTGGGAGGTCAAAAAAACGTCAAGAAAAGAGACCCGCGCAAGGAGTTGCGCCAACCGGCTTCCCATGCTATGCTAAAAGTACCACCATCAGAAGAGGGGAAGGGACTCGTGAGAGTTTGAGACATTCTACCGCTCTACTCATGCAGCATAAGGAAATTGATCAGAAGAGGGGAAGGGACTC
>JAICIM010000408.1 GCA_025928885.1 Ktedonobacteraceae bacterium
CGTCCGGTACGCCTTCCAGTACCAGCCACCGCGACGATTGCCAGCACGTTCCTTACGGGCCGTATACGAGCCAGCGCGGGCATGAAACGAGAAGATCGTGGTCGCCTCCTGAGACAACCACACAAACCATAGCTCTGATCCCACAACTATAGAATCAGCCTGCTCACCCTCAGAGAAACGCAGCTTTGCATCGCGCACGGTTGGAGTTGATCGCGTCATACGTTTGTTGCTCACCCCATCCATGAAATGTTCCTTTCAAAACCGAAAAGATATTTCGTAGTACTCTGCCAAACGACATCGCGTGGTTTTGGCAGGCGATGAAACCAGCCTCCCAAACCGCTAGAAGGACTTTCAAAAACCACGCGATGTCGTTTGACAGAGTAGTAGCCGCGTGACTTTATCGCGCTCGTGACCCAGGCGCGATAAAGTCGCGCGGCTACGAAATATCTTCCCCGTTTTGGTTGGGAAAAATCATCTATGCCTGTCAAAAATTCCCTAACATTCTATCACAGCTGTTAGGGAATTTTGTTGTCATCACCCCATCAGAGGTTCACGCCTCCCCACCTGATTGCTTGCCCGCATTGAGTCTCCCCCGCACAAGCGCAATCTCATCCGTCGTCGGGAGCGCTATCTCGCCCACCTTCTCAGCGACTCGCACCGGCCACCCTATCTCAGCGGTCACGTCGGCCAGCGTGACGCCAGGATAGAGCGAGATGAGCTGCATTTCACGCTCTGCATTCTCGAAGTCAAAGAGCGCTTTATCGGTAATCACCAGCTGCGGCCCCTTGCCAGCGATCCCCGCTTCATGAGCCGAGGTGCCACCATGCAAATGGCCCGGCGTGGTGAGGAAGTCGAGCCGCTCAACAAACGCCCGCTTCTTGAGATGCATGATGATAAAGACCTGTTGCGCATTAATGGCAATCTCACATGCGCCGCCGCTCCCCGGCAGGCGTACCTTTGGATGCTCGTAGCTGCCAATCACAGTGGAATTCAGATTGCCATAGCGATCGATCTGCGCTCCCCCTAACAGCGCCGTCTCCACCAGCCCGCCTTGCAGATAGAGGCCAAACAGATCGGCCATCGACATGACGGAGATAGCTCCCGTCACCAGCGTTGGATCGCCAATCGAGAGCGGCTGACGGGCTGGTTGAGCGCCGTAGACACCCGACTCATAGATCAGTTCGAGGTCGGGCGCAACCGTATAGCGGGCAACGTTGCAGGCGATATTGGGCAGCCCCACGCCAACAAAGACAGTTCGCACGCCCGCCAGAGATCGCGCCGCCACCACGATCATCATTTCTGCCGGGGTATATTCTCGCACGGGATCGCTCATTGATACGCTCCATACTCTACGCCAGCGGCAGGCGCGGGGCCAGGCTTGATGCGTGCTAACGTCTCTGCTCCCAACTTCTCAACATAGGCGGCATGATCCGGCAACCCGTAGACCCATTCGTCAAGCCACGCCTGCACGCGCTCAGGATCACGCGAGAGAGCATCCCACTGCAAATAAAAGGCGTTGTCCCGATCATAATAGCCCTGCACATACGAAGGGTGCGCCCCATATGGCACCTGCACCACCGCATCCACGACGAGGCCGGGGATCAGCGTTCTGTTGGGATCGGCCCGAATCACCGCCTCATCGACGATCTCTTCCACCACCACAATGACCTTGCGTGCAGCAAACGCCACCTCTTTTTGCACTCCCAGCAGTCCCCAGATATGCGTATTGCCCTGCTTATCGGCCCGTTGCGCATGCACAATCGCGACATCGGGATTGAGCGGCGGCACCACAGCGACCTTCTCGCCGCCATAGGGACTCTCAATAATCTTGATCCGCTCATTGACCTGCGGCAGATCCGACCCCAGATAGCTGCGCAAGGGATAGAACGGCAGGTGCGCCGCTCCGGCCTGATAACGCGCCACCATGCCATAATGAGAATATTCCTCGATCTCAAGCGGCGTCGGCTGCCCCTTCTCGATGGCGCGGCGCAGACAATGCAGCGGCCCCACGCCTGGATTCCCCAGATAGCTAAACACCATCTTACGGGCCACACCAGCCGCCACCATCTGATCATAACTCACATCAGGGGTCATGCGGATCAGCGTCAGGTTCCGGCGGCGCTGACGAATGATCTCATGCCCGGCGGCAAAGCAAATAAAAGCGGTAAAACCCTCAACTGCCACCGAGAGACCATCCTGCACATATGCGGCGATGGCCTCCTGCAATGTGCAACGTTTATCAACCATGAAGACCTCTCATTTCTTTCTGCTGGCTACCAATTGAAAGGCAGGCCCACATAATTTTCGGCCAGGCTGGTGGCCGCCGCCCGTGAGCTGACCGTATAGGCAAGCTGCGCACGCTGCAATTGCTGTTGAAATGTGTCATCTTCGGGAAAGCGATGCAACATCGAGGTCATCCACCAGGAAAAGTGCTCCGCCCGCCAGACACGCCGTAAGCAGGTCGTCGAATATGCCTCTAACAGGTCCATCTGCTGCTGCTGATAAAAGCGAGTAAACGCGCGGGCCAGGTGTCGCACATCAGCAATTGCCAGATTCATGCCCTTCGCACCCGTTGGCGGCACGATATGGGCAGCATCGCCGGCAAGAAAGAGCCTGCCGTGCTGCATTGGCTCGATCACGAAGCTGCGCATCGCCACAATGCCCTTCTGCGTAATCGGCCCCACCTGCAACTGCCACTGATCCTTGCTCTCCAGCCGCGCCTGCAACTCTTCCAGGATCAGCTCGTCAGGCCAGTTCGCGATATCGTCCACGGGATCGCACTGGATATACATGCGTTGCAGCGTGGGCGAGCGCGTACTGACAAGAGCAAAGCCGCGCTGGTGATAGGAATAGATCAGCTCTCTCGATGATAGAGGCGCCTGCATCAGAATGCCAAGCCAGCCAAAAGGGTACGAGCGCGAAAAGATGTGGTGTCCCTGCTCCGGCATGTACGCACGGGAGACGCCGTGAAAGCCGTCACAGCCAGCAACAAAATCGCATTCAAGCTCTTTCTGTTCGTGCTCATGGAGAAAGTAAATGTGTGGTTGATCAGAAGTGATGCCGGAGATTTGCACATCCTCAACGTTGAAAAGAACCGGTTGCTCTTCCTGCTTGAAACGCGCCGCAAGCAGATCTTTCAAGACCTCGTGCTGTGCGTAGAGGGTGATGCAGCTTCCATTGACGAGTTCAGAGAAATGAATGCGATGGCCGATACCATCAAAGCGCAGCTCGATCCCCTCATGCACGGCCCCCTCGCGCAACATCCGTTCGCCAAGACCGATCTCCTTCAACAGATCGACCGTCCCTTGCTCAAGGACGCCCGCGCGAATCGTCGATTCAACCTCCGCTCGACTCCGGCTTTCGAGCACAAGCGAAGCGATCCCTTCTAGAGAGAGTAGATACGAGAGGAGTAAACCAGCCGGGCCAGCGCCAATAATGCCAACACGTGTTCGCATACTCATCATGCCTCTCCTTGCATGGTCTTTGCACCTCGTGGTGATCCCCCAATTGCATTGTATCAGCAAGCAATTGGCAACTCTCTCTATTCTATAACTTTTTGCAGCAGGAATGTTTTGTTGTGCCAATCCTGCCGCGCCAACCGCAAGGAATTGGCGCTACCTATCCTTTCACCACCAACCAATCCAGATCGCGCGAGAGCTGTTGCGAAAGCAGTTCATTGCCATCCTGACGAACCGCCACATTGTCGTTGAGGCGCAAACCACCCTTGCCGTCGAGATAGACTGCTGGCTCCATATTGTGTACCATGCCGCTCTGCAACGTCGCTTTCGAGGCGGGATGCAGCACTGGTGAAGACGCGTGGTTAATCGCCTGGAAGCCGAAACCGTGTCCAAGCCCATGCTTAAAGGCTTTGCCGAAGCCTGCCTGCTCCATGACCTTGCGTGCGGCCCCATCAACCTCCCTGGCGCTGGCTCCGGCGCGAATCTGCTGCAAGGCGGCATCCTGGGCGGCGACACAGGCTTGATGCGCCTTGCGCCACTCCTCGCTGATGCTGCCTGCAAAGAACGTCCGCGTCAGTTCAGCCCAGTAGCCGTTCACGCCAATCTCCATCTGCACCGTTACGGTATCGCCCTGATTGATAGCGGCGGGCGAGGTCAGGTTAAACGCGCGATAGGCTAAGGCGGCACGCGGTCCCGCCATCACATGGACATGGGGCTGCACATGGTGAGCGCCGGGAGCGGCATAGCCAGCACGCAATAGCCCAGCATAGGTTGCCGCCGCCACATCCGCCTCAGTCGCCCCTGGATGGATCGCAGCACGCGCCGCCGCAAAACCGGCACAGGCCACCGCCTCGCTACGCCTGATCGCCGCCAACTCGTCCTCAGTTTTAATCGCCGCCAGCTCATCTAGCATTGATGTTGCGTCGCGGTACTCGCCGCCCAATAGCAGCAGGTGGAGCAGATCGCGCGTCTCTGGCCCCGTCACACCAACCTGGGTATAGGCGGGCATGATCGGTGAGCGACCTCCCTCGATCCCAATGACCGCGCCTTCGTTGAGTTCTGCCGCCCGCAGCAGCTCGCCAAGCGGCTTACGCACCGCATCAAGCGTGGTGCCAATATAGGTCATTGTCTCTTCCGCAAACGTTTTTACCTCCGCTATCCCCGTTTGTGGCACCATATCCTGCTCATCAACCGGCACAGCGAGGCGCATCTCTATCTCATGCGCCCTGTTCCGCGAGATCAGACAAAACGTATTGCCGAGAATGGGCTGGTAGCCGGTAAACATCACTACATGCTGTGGCATGCGACAGAGCAGGGCGTGATAGCCCTCTCGCGCAAAGAGTGCCTTGAGCTGGTCAAGCCGTTGTGTATTCATTGTCTCTTCCTCTTTTTACTTAATGCGTGGCACACCCTTATTGGCTGTCCCTGCGGGCGACATATTGTGCCTGACCGGCGGATGCGAGACAGAGACGGTCTCAGGATAATCTGAGAGGAGGTGCCTACCATTTGAAATGATATAGTCGGCGGTACGAGCTGCCAACGCTTGAATGGTAAGGCCAGGATTCGCCGATCCCTGCGTTGGCAAGAGGCTACCGTCACAGACAAACAGGTTGGCGATATCGTGCGTGCGTCCAAAGCTATCCGTCACCGATGTACGTGGATCGCTGCCCATGCGTGCGCCGCCGACCAGGTGAGCATAGCGTGGCTCCTCCACAACCTCTTGCGCCCCCGCTGCATACATGATCTCGGTCGTCTTCTCCACTCCAGCCTTCGCCAACTTTTTATCGTTGTCGTGCAGCTTGAACGTTACCTTCGCCACTGGGAGACCATAGTGATCTGTCTCGTCGGCCAGCGTCACGCGGTTCTCTTCCCAGGGCAGGATTTCGCCCAACACGCCCAGCGCAGCCCAGTGGTTATAATCCATCATTACCCGACGCATGCCCCAACCCCACGCGCCCTTCGCAACCATCATCTGCTTGCCAAAGGCGATTGGCAGCGGTCCCACCGTTTGAATGGCGAAACCTCGCGCAAAATCGCGTTTTGGATCGGTCTCGTAAAACTCTTCGGTCAGCGCGTGGGCTGGCGGCGCTTTATACATGCGAATCGGGTCCTCAAAGCGGCCCATTACGACGTTGCCGATCTGCACCATCAAGTATTTGCCGACCGTTCCGCTAGAGTTTGCCAGCCCGTCTTCAAACCCTGGACAGGCCGAGTTCAACAACAGGCGCGGCGTTTCAATCGCATAACCGCTGACAATGACGACCTTTGCCTTCAATTCGCGCTCGTTGCCATCGGGATCAAAGTAGCTCACCCCCGTGACGCGGCCATTCTTCACATTGATCCGCGAAACCATGCAGTCGGCGCGAATCTCCGCCCCATGTCGCAGCGCATCCGGTACGTGGCTGATCAGCGTACTCTGCTTGGCACCGACCTTACAGCCCTGGATACAGAAGCCGCGATAGATGCAGTGCTGCCGGTCACCATGCGATCCCTCAAGAATCGCCACCGGCCCGCCCGCAGAGACGGGGATGCCCAGCTTCGTACAGCCCTTGATGAGAATATCGCCAACGCCGCCCATTGGATGTGGCCCGTAGATGTAGCCGTGTGGATCGCCCCAGGGATAATAAGCGGGACCGGAGACGGGGATTTCGCGCTCCAATAGCTCATAGTAGGGCTTGATATCCTGATAGGAGATCGGCCAATCTACCCCGACGCCATCCTGCGAATAGACGCGAAAATCTGACGGGTGGAAGCGTGGTGTGAAACCTGCCCAGTGGACCGAACCACCACCAACGCCGCGCCCGGAGTTATTCGCGCCCAGCGTGATAGGGTCTTCCCCGCCCGTGATTCGCAGATCGTTCCAGTAGAGCTTGGAGGAACCAGCTTCGTCGCTCACCCAGTCGCGTTCAGTATCCCAGAACGGCCCGGCCTCTATGCCCACCACGCGAAAACCGGCCCGCGCCAGCCGTTGCAACAGGACGCCGCCCGCCGATCCCACGCCAACAATACAAAAATCGACCTCCTCATCCAGAGGAAAATGATGCATGGGA
>JAICIM010000759.1 GCA_025928885.1 Ktedonobacteraceae bacterium
AGGGAGCATCGGTAGCCGCCTATCATAGCGCGGACGAGCTGCTGCACGACCTCCAACTCGTCTATCATAGCTTGCTCGAAGATGGCGAGGTTGCGCTGGCGGAAGGGGCGCTGACACGCCTGATCCGACAGGTCGAGGTGTTTGGCTTTTATTTCGTTGGCCTCGATGTGCGGCAACATAGCGAACGCCACGCCGCCGCCCTGGCCGAACTCTTGCGCGTGACTGGCCTCCGCTCCGATGACTATATGACACTCAATGAAGAGGAGCGGCTACAAATCCTCGAAAACCTGTTGCGCGATCCACGCATTCTCACCCGCCCGGGTCTGCCGCTCAGCGCCGATACCTGGCACATCTTGAATACCTTTCACGCAGCCAAACGCGCCAGAGAAGAGTTCGGGCCACGCGCCGCGACCTGCTATATCATCAGCATGTCTCATACGTTGAGCGATCTGCTTGAAGTACAGTTCTTCTGCAAAGAGGCCGGTATCGATGATTTGCCAATTGTGCCGCTCTTTGAGACGATCGATGATCTCAACGATTGCACAAATATCCTGGAACGGGCGTTTACCCATCCAGACTATCACCTCTATCTCGCCAACTGTAATCAACAACAGCAGGTGATGCTTGGCTATTCGGATAGCAGCAAAGATGGCGGTATCCTGACCTCCGGCTGGGAACTCTACAAGGCCCAACTGAGGCTGGCAGAGTTGGGGCGGCAGTACGGCGTGGGCATCACGATGTTTCATGGTCGCGGCGGCGCAATCGGACGTGGTGGCGGTCCCATCTACGAAGCCATTCTCGCTCAGCCGCCCAATACGGTCAACGGCCATCTGCGCATCACAGAGCAGGGCGAGATGCTTTCATTCAAATATGGACTGCACGAAATCGCCATTCGCAATATGGAACTGGTCGTCACGGGCGTTGTCCAGGCCAGCGTACCAGAGGAGCGCATCAGCGAGGGCGGCGTCCATCCCGATGCATCCCAGGAGTGGGTACAGATCATGGAGCAGCTTTCAGCCAGCGCCCATGCTCGCTATCGCGCCTTGATCTACAACGATCCGACCTTCATCAATTTCTTTGAGCAGGCGACCCCGATTCTGGAGATCGGCTGGCTCAACATCGGATCGCGTCCCGCCCGTCGCACCAGAGGACGCAGCATCGAAGATCTTCGCGCCATCCCCTGGGTATTCTCGTGGATGCAGAGCCGCTACGTGCTGCCAAGTTGGTATGGTGTGGGAGGAGCGTTGGAAGCATTTGTCAACGAGCACCCAGAGCGGCTTGCCCAGTTGCAACAGATGTATCGCCAATGGCCGTTCTTGCGTGCCTTCCTGGATAACTTACAGATGACGCTCTCGAAGGCCGATATGCTCATTGCCCACCACTATGCCGGGCTGGTTGACGACGAAGCCTTACGGCAGCGCATCTCGCAAGCCATTCAGGAAGAGTATGAGCGCACCCATCGCATGGTTACGGCGATTGTCGGCGGCAAAGAGCTGCTGGACACATCGCCGGTGCTGCAACAGTCGATTCGTCGGCGCAACCCCTACGTTGACCCGCTGAGCTACTTCCAGATGGTGCTGCTGCGCCGCCTGCGTGTACTTGGTGGCCCGCTCATGCTGGACAAAGAGGCCGAACTGGAGGCCAGCGAGGAAGATCTGGAGCGCACCCGCTTAACCTATGCGGTCCTGCTCACCATCAACGGCATTGCAGCAGGCTTGAGGAATACCGGTTAATCTCTTCCGTTCCGGCAATCTCATATCTTCATGAGATTGCTGGAACATCGTACTTAGCCCCAGTGCATAGGCAGGTTTTTGACGCCAAAGACAATATCGCTTTTGATCGGTTGCAGCGGAACATCTGGCACACGCCACTGTCCAGGGAAACGTTTCAGCATAGCGGTTAAGGCGATCTTTGCCTCCAGACGGGCCAGGGGGGCGCCCAGGCAGAAATGGATACCATGCCCGAAGGCGAGGTGCCGGTTGGGTTCGCGCTGAATATCGAAGCGATCGGCATCCGGGAACTGGGCTTCATCACGATTGGCAGAGGCCATCCACGCAATCACGACCTGCTTTTC
>JAICIM010000483.1 GCA_025928885.1 Ktedonobacteraceae bacterium
GGGAAGATCAGGGCGCTGCGTTCAAGAAAGCTTACCGGTGTCAGTTCGCTGCGATACACCTTTGTATTCATCGTAATCACTACCCCTTTCCTGTGCGGAAGACAGAAAGACGATTGGGAATTGTGGGATACATGGGCTGACATTGTATAGATGTATTATATATTACGGCGAAGGGGTGCTTGCTTCGTTATCGTATTGTGTCTCGATCGGCTTGAACAAAGAGATGAGATTGTGACCTCCATCTTCTCTCCATCCCCACTCTGTATGTTACACTTTTCATAGCGAGCGATTTTGTTGAACCAGAAAGCGCAATGCCATCGTATTGTAATAGATACTCTGTGATTATGTTGTAGGGATTTGCTTGTATTGCAAGAAGAGTTTTTCAAGGAGGGACCATGAAAAAGCCGATGTTTCTTGCCACCGCTCTCTGCTCATCGCTGGTGACAGGAGGAGTGGCCTTTCTCGCTCTGGTGCTGCTGCGTTTGAAGCGCAAGGATGATGTGGAGTATATTGTGCTGCCAGCGCAGGAGGTGGAGCAACAACCGGAGCGTGTTTTGCAATTGGTGTAGAGGTTTGAAAAAATGCTGGAGGTGCCGTGCAGGGGCCTCCAGCACTTTGCATTCCAGTGGCCTGACATGGTATTATTGAGGGAAGTGGCGGTGCTGCAAGATGTGTGCCACTCTGGCGGGCTGATGAGTGAACTGTGCCAGCATTCTCAGTCTGTCTTCAGGAACGTCTCAGTTTCAATTCATATTTGTTACGTATGCTGGGAGAGCAGTAACTGAGCTTCCATGCCTCATTATGCCCTTTGCAGGAGCAGAAGGCGTTTTATGGATGCGAGTCGTTGTTACTTTAATTCATTATGTCCGTGCCAGCATGATGAATAGATTACTTAGCATTCACAGCATTTAAATCGTTACTGTTGTACATGTTATGCACCCAATCGGAAGTAGTGGAAATTGCGTGTGAGTGCTGCATAATTATTGACGTATTACTTATGACAAATATGTTGGCGGAGCGAAAACATCTCCCTGAGCGTGTTCTTTCTTGAGAAGGAAGAATGGGGCAGAAACTCATCAGTTTTTGATGTCCTTCTGTATGCATGTATGGTCATTTTTAGACCATATAGAGCGAGCTATTTTTGATTGTAAGGAGAGAATATTTATGCCACAACGAAAATTGTGGATACCAGGCTTCATTACGACTCTGCTGGTCGTTGTAGCCATGCTGCTTTCAGCCTGTGGCGGCGGGTCTTCCTCTGGTAATTCTGGCGGTGCCAGTAATGGATCAGCGGCGGCACCCGATGATAAGCAGGTTTTTCGCTGGCCGCAAGCTGCAAACTCTGATTTTGTCAGCCTGGATCCCGGTCTGATTCAGTACACTGACGGCAACTATATTGCTAAAACGATCTTTTCTGGTCTGGTTGCATTGGATGCCAAAGGTGAAGTTGCAGACCTGTTGGCCGCATCACATCAGGTCTCCCCAGACGGCCTGACCTACACATTTACGCTGAAAGACAACCTGAAGTTTAGCGATGGCACGCCGATTACTTCACAGGATGTCGTCTATAGCCTTAATCGCACGCTTGATCCAGCTACCAAATCGGACGTGGCCTTCTACTTTGAGCTGATTAAGGGTTATGATCAGTTCCAGGCTGGTAAGGTCAAGACGCTGATTGGGAGCAGCCTGCTGGCACCAGATCCCAAGACGGTCAAGATCATAATTAGCAAGCCCGCCGGTTACTTTCTTGCGGCCCTGACCTACACAGCTTCCAACGTCGTCAATAAGAAGCTGATTGATAAGTACGGTACCAGGTGGACCGATCATATGGAAGAGGGCGGCACGGTCGGACCTTTCAAGGTGCAGTCCTACTCTCATACAACCGGTCTTACCGTTGTCCCTGACCCCAACTACTTTGGCACCAAGCCCAAGCTGAAGAAGATCCAGTTTGTGCTTTCTGGCGACCTTGATACGACCTACAAAGGGTATCAGGCTGGTCAGTATGACTACACGCCGATCCCACCTGTCAATCTGGATGCTGCCAAATCAAAGAAGGGGTTCCGCACAGTTCCTGAGTTGAACACCTGGTATCTGGCGCTTAACTACCTGACGCCCCCGTTTAACAATATCAAGGTTCGTCAGGCGTTTGCGCTGGCAATCAACAAAGACCTCTTGAATAAGAGCGTCAACCGTGGCGCTTACAGGCCGACCAACAACATCATTCCCCCCAACTTCCCGGCATACAATCCCAATGTTAAAGGGCCAGATGGCACCACCAGCACCTCTGGCAATCCTGATAAGGCCAAGCAGCTGTTGCAGGAAGGGTTGCAAGAGCTGGGAATGAAGAGTGTGCCAGAACTGACGTTCACCAATCGCAACCAGAAGCTCACCCAGGATATCGCCAGCGCGATTATTCAGCAGTGGCAGGACAATCTGGGCGTGAAGGTGAAGCAGGACGTGCTGGAGCTTGCCAAGTTCAACGACACCATTCAGGCGGCGCAGAACAACCCGAAGGGTGCGCAGATCTGGTTCGCTGGCTGGGGTGCCGACTATTCTGATCCGCAGGACTGGCTGAGCGTCTTCTTCGAGCCGGGCGTCTCTAATAATCAGTCGAATTATGGTCAGAACAATAGCGCTGATGCTGCGGCTCAGCAGGCAGTGCAGAAGCAATTGCAGCAGGCCGATGCCAGCTCAAATCAGGAGGAGCGCTTCAAAATCTATCAGGATGCTGAGCAGAAGATTGTCAACGATGTGGGCTGGATTCCGCTCTACCATCGTAACATCAACCGTTTAATCAATCCAAAGGTAGTGAATTACGAGTTGAATGGCTACGATGATCTCTCGGCTGAACAGTGGGCGCAGGTCTATATTGCTCAGTAGAAATTGATCTTGTAGGCAGGATGGTTGAAGAGCATGGGAAGCTTCCGTGCTCTTCAATTTCTATCCTGATATCTCACTCTCAATCATGGAGAGAAAGTTCATGATCCGATTTTTTGTGAAAAGATTGCTGGGCCTGGTCTTTGTGATTCTCGGCGTCACGTTTATCACCTTTATTATGGGCTACTTTGCCCCCGGTGATCCCATTCGTGACCTGATGGGCGAAAAGTTTAACTATGCTATCTGGCTGCGTCTGCGGCATGATTATGGCCTGGACCTCCCCTGGTATGAGCAGTATTTTCGTTACCTCTTTAACCTGCTGCATTTCAATTTAGGCACGTCGTATCATTTTCAAAATCGAGCCGTCTGGGATATCCTCAAAGATGGGGTGCCGATCTCGTCCGAGCTGGTCTTCTGGGGCTTCTTGCTGCAATTACTGCTGGGAATTCCGCTGGGCATCTTCTCGGCGCTGCGAGCTAGAACCTGGGTGGATACCGTCAATATGACCGTGATGTTGATGATCTATGCGCTGCCCTCGTTTGTGCTGGCCGTCTTTGCGCAGATCTTTGTGCTTCAGCTTAACAGCCTGACCGGAATACAATGGCCGGTGTCGCAATGGGGAACGCCCTGGCATTATGATTGGACCGACCTCCAGTACAAGATCGTGCCTATCGTCGTTTTCGGGGCCGCCGGTTTCGCCTACTTCTCGCGCCTGACGCGGACAAGCCTGTTGGAGGTGCTGGGACAAGATTATGTGCGCACGGCACGCGCAAAGGGACTGCTTGAGAGAATTGTGGTCTATCGCCACGCGTTCCGCAACGCCCTGATCCCGCTGGTTACGGTCATCGGCTTGAGCTTCGGCCTGCTGGTTGCGGGTTCGTTCTTTATTGAGCAGATCTTCAATATTCCCGGTATCGCCAGTATTACCATTAACTCAATTTATCAAAGGGATTACCCGGTGATTCAAGCGACGACGATGTTGATCGCCATTGGAGTGGTCTTTGGGAACCTGCTCTCTGATGTTCTGTATGCTGTTGTCGATCCACGCATCAAGGTAGAATAGGAGGTCGCCATCTATGGATGCACGAGAAAAGCCTGTCGAGCAGGGGTCTCAAGGGGTTGTTGCTCCCGATACTGGCGCACCGGAGTTTCTGGAAGTAATCAGCGAGACAGGTGCCTCTACTCCTACCACTGCGCAAGAGGAGCGGCAAGGCAAACCACCTGCGACACCTTTTCAAGAGTCGTTGCGCAAGTTGCGTCGGGATGGCCGAGCAATAGCGAGTGTTTCGCTCATTCTCCTGTTTGTCCTGATCTCGATTTTCTGGCCGCCGATCTATCAGCATATCGGTGGCGACTATAAAAGCACAGCCACCAATAGAGTGATATCCTCGACGGTCTATCACACCTTCGATCACCAGGAGCAGGACCGTCTCGACGAGGGGCCATCAGGGCAGTACTGGCTGGGGACCGATTCGCTGGGGCGTGATTTGTTCGCTCGTCTGATGCAGGGCATGTTGATCTCGCTGCTGGTGGCGTTTGTGGTGGAGCTGGTGGATATCGTCTTTGGAGTTACGATCGGGGTGCTGGCAGGCTATTATGGCGGCTGGATCGATCAATTGCTGGCCCGCTTTACTGATATCATGTTTGCCTTTCCCGGCGTCCTCTTTGTGATCCTGCTGACCGGCATTTTTGGCTCATGGGCCGACGACCATCTGGCAGCTATTCCAGTGATTGGACCAAATGGGAATGCGCGTCTGGTGCTGGTGTCGCTCGGCCTGGCCTTTACGATCTGGCCGCTGATGGCTCGTTATGTGCGCGGACAAACGCTTCAGCTCAAGCAGCAGCAGTTTATTGAGGCGGCGCGTACCTCCGGGACCAGCAACGTGCGGATTATTCTGCGCCACATCATTCCTAACCTCTTCAGCATCGTGATTATCGCCTCGACGCTGAATATCTCGAACGTCATTATCGGTGAGGCCAGTATCAGTCTGTTGGGATTGGGCGTGCGTCCTCCCGGTTCCAGCATCGGCTTGATGATCGCTGACGGCTCCAACGTTGTGAGTGTCTATCCCTGGGAAACGTTGTTGCCCTCGCTTGTGCTGGCGCTGATCGTCCTTTCTTTCTCCTTCCTGGGCGATAGCCTGCGCGATGCCTTTGATCCTCGCTCCAAAGACTAAAGAAAAGATGCGTTTTTCTCCTCCTGCGAGATGAAACGCATCTTTTTTCTTGCCTGCTGCTATTATTGGTTGCGGCCAATGCGGCGATAGCGTGCTTCTACAAATGAGTAGACGCCGTATGCGATGAAGCCGAGGGCAACGATCGTGAGTAGCACCGGGCCAAAGGGCTGATGGAGCAGGGTTTGCAAGGCGGTGTCCAGCCCTTTCGCACTGTGGGGATCGTGATTGAGCGCGGCAACGATCAGGAAGATCCCAACAATCAGGAAGTCCACACCCAACGCGCCATAGCCCAGTCGTCCCGAAGTCATCGCCGCTTTGCTCAGCAGCGGGTCCAGTCCGGCCAGATTGAAGTGCGAACGGAAGTTGACTGAGTAGGCTTTATAGAAGAAGAAACA
>JAICIM010000347.1 GCA_025928885.1 Ktedonobacteraceae bacterium
ATTGTTGATCTGGTGAGCAGCGGCAGCAGCCTCAAGCTCAACGATCTGGTGCCACTGGAGTCGGTGCTGCAATCGCAGGCCGCCCTGATTGCCAATCCGGCAACCTTCAAAGATGAGCAAAAATCAGTGATTCTGAATCGGCTGCTTATGCGCTTGAACGGCGTGATTAATGCCCGATCCTACAAATATATTATGATGAACGCACCCCGCAATGTTCTGCCCTCAATTGTAGAGCTTGCCGCCGGGATGCATTCGCCGACTGTCCTGCCCACCGCTGATCCCGATTGGATCTCCGTCCATATCGCCGTTGCCGAAGATGTGTTCTGGGAGAGCATCGAGCAGTTGCGTGCGCTGGGCGCTCAAGGCATCCTGGTATCACCTATTGAAAAATTGTTTATCTAGCAGGTCGCTTGAAGACCGTTTACTTACATCTACCTTTGCTATGTATCAGATGGGCGATGTTGCCCTCTATCTGATACATACAGAAGCGGATTTTTATTTGCTAATGCTCAATAAAAGCCCCGTTTCTTCACGATAATTGTTGTTTCCTCATACCCGCTTCCGAAAAAACTATTCAGCAGAAGAATAGAAACTGAAGAAAGATAAGATGGCGTGGCAAGCAATAGATAGTCTTGACATGGGCATTTGTTTGTTCGTACCATATATAAGCACATTTTTTCTAGAGCGTAGCCTTTGTTAAAGTTCCCTCTCTGGAGGCATCGATCCAGTTATGAAGATCTACAACACGTTAACGAAGCGTATTGAAGAGATTATCCCAATGCACGCCGGAAAGCTCGGGATGTATTCATGTGGCCCTACTGTCTACCGTTACATTCATATTGGCAATTTGCGCACCTTTACGATGGCAGATTGGTTGCGGCGGGCCTTTGAATATCGCGGGTTTGAAGTGTTGCATATCAAGAATATTACCGATGTGGGACATATGCGGCAGGAGATGCTGGATCGTGGTGAGGATAAAATGATTGCGCAGGCGCGTAAAGAAGGCAGGTCGTCGGCGCAGATTGCCCAGTTTTATACCGAGGCGTTTCATCAGGATGAAGATGCGCTCAATATTCTTCCCGCCCACGTATTTCCTCGCGCCACACAACATGTTCCTGAGATGATCGCCATCATTGAGGGGTTGCTGAATAATGGCATCGCCTATCATGTGGATGGCTACGTGTACTACGATGTCAAGCGCTTTCCTGGCTATGGCAAGCTGTCGGGCAATCTTTTAGAGGGCATGCTCGCCGGGGTGCGCGAAGGGGCCAATATGGATCGCCACAACCCCGAAGATTTCCCTCTCTGGAAGCCTGCCGAGCCTGGACGCGAGATGGCCTGGGAGAGTCCCTGGGGACGCGGCTTTCCTGGCTGGCATATCGAATGTTCCGCGATGGCGATGAAGTATCTCGGTGAACACTTTGATTTGCATACCGGGGGCGTTGATAACATCTTTCCCCACCATGAAGATGAGATTGCGCAAAGTGAAGGTTGTACCGGTGAGCAATACGTCAATTACTGGCTCCATGCTCAACACCTGCTGGCCGATGGGCAAAAGATGGCGAAATCCACTGGCAACGCGTATACACGAGCCGAGATCGAGGCACGTGGCTTTGATCCTATGTCTCTGCGCTATTTCTATACTACCGCCCTCTATCGCAGCCGCTTAAACTTTACCTTCCGCGCATTACAGGCTGCTCAAACCGCGCTCGATCGGCTGCGTGACTATGCGTACGAGCTTTTTACGCGTTCAGACAGGGCGCAGGCTCTCTCAGAGGAGCCATTGATGGGCAATCGCTGGCAGCAGGCGTTTCTGGCAGAGGTCGAGAACGATCTGAACATGCCGCGTGCAATGGCGGTTGTCTGGGCGATGTTGCGCTCTCAGGAAGACGATCCTGCTACGCGTATACGCCTGTTGCTTGATTTCGATCGCATACTTGGCTTTGATCTCAAAGGCTACCTTTTGAGCGATCGGCCCCGTAAGAAGCGCGATCCGCAGGTCTATCTGGAAACCGTTCCCGCTGAGGTGGCCCGACAGGTGCGCGAACGCGAGGGGCTGCGCCATGCCTCGCACTATGAGCGGGCGGATCGCGTACGTGAAGATCTCAAGCTGGAGGGCTTTGCCGTTAGAGATACAGCGCAGGGGACGTTTGTCTTGCCAAGACGTGCGGAAGAGGAATTCATCGTCCTTTCCAGCTCCACTGATGCCCCGGACCATACGCGCACCCCGGATCAGTTTGAGTTCTCAGTTAATCTGCTGGCGCATAATAGCCGCGACGATCTGGAGCGCAGCATTCAAAGCATCTGTCGCCACTCCGCCGGGCATGCAATCGAGCTGGTGATCATCGATAATGGTTCGACCGATGAGACGCTGGCATATCTGGAGCATCTGGGGCGTCAAGGCAATCTGACTTCAGAACAGGGCGAGACCATTGCGGTGCAGGTACTCTTTGCCGACCATAACATAGGATTTGCCGCCGGGCGCAACGCCACTATGCGGGCGAGTCGTGGCCGCTACATTGTGCTGATGGATACCTCGATTGAGCTGATTGGCGATATCTGCCAGCCCTTGCTGACAACGCTGAGCGATCCGCATATCGGCGTGGCCGGTCCCTATGGCCTCGTGACCGACGATTTGCGCGAATTCCGTGAGGCGGCTGGACCCGATGTTGATGCTATCGAGGGCTATCTGATGGCTTTTCGTCGCGAACTGTTACCGGAGATCGGCTGGATCGACGAGAAGTTCCGCTTCTATCGCCTGATGGATATTTATTGCAGCTTCTTCTTCAAAACGTCGGGATATCGCGCTGTCACAACGCCGCTGGTGGCCGAACGAGTGCAGAAACATCCGCATCGCGAATGGTACAGCCTGAGCGAGGACGAGCGAGCCACGAAAAGCAAGAAGAATTACGATATCTTCCGTGATCGCTGGCATCATGGAGAGAGCTTGCTGGTGGCAAACTTTGATCCTCAACACTGGTGGTATGGTCACGATCACCCGCAACATTTAGAGGGAACGCACACCCATCCTGCTGAGGAGCTGCCTCCGCCGGGCGTGATGCATTCGCATAACCATCAACATTGGCCCGAGCACTCGCATGAGCATCCACACTACCACACACTTGGTGAGTAGCAGGTCGAGAACATCCCTCTCTTCCTCGTGAGCAGGGAGGGATGTTTTTTTGCTGTTTTATGTCGTTTTTATGGAGCGAGATCTTTCTATAAGGAGCCTATTATGCATGATATCGATACTGTTCTTGTAATCTCTTCTCCTGATCAGTTATATAGATTGGATAACTTACAGGTTGTTGTTTTTACTCATGCTGTTGGATCTCTCAATAAAGAGCATGAAATCGCTCTCTCCGCTTTTGTCGAGCGCGGTGGCGGGCTGGTGTGCAGCGGCGATACGATTGAGGCGTATCATGACTATGCTATCTTTGGCGAGCTGCTTGGTGAAGTGTATGGAGCCTGCGTTCCCCGCTGTGAGTTGATCGCCCGTGTTGCCAGAGAGGATCACTATATTACGTGTCGTGCCGATCCATCGTTTGCGGTCGTAGAGGAGATGTATCTGCTCGATCACGTTCCTGCCGATGCGGAGGTGCTCTGGCGTCTCTCCTGGCGCTACACTTCTCATGTGCTGGCCTATACCCGCACGTATGGTAGGGGGCGCATCTTTTGTACAACGCTGGGAACCGCTGAAGAGACGTGCAGGCACCCTGTTTTTGCTCAGATGTTGGAGCGGGCGATTCGGTATGTTGCGGGTGCGCCGACGGAGGAGCAGCCGGTGCGCATGGCACTGCTAGGGTATGGCGCGATTGGTCTGGAGCACGCCACCGCCATCACCAGCACGCCAGGTCTGACGCTCTCCCTGGTCTGTGATCGCGATGAACGAAGGCTGCGATGCGTGAGCGAGGCGTTTCCTGATGTCTCTACCTGCACTGATATGGCTCGTATACTGGATGATCCCGGCATCGAGGCCGTTATTATTTCAACCCCTCCCAATACTCATGCACCCCTTGCCATGCAGATGTTGCAGGCTGGGAAACATGTTGTGACGGAGAAGCCTTTCTGTCTGACCACCGCTGAAGCCGATGCGATGATTGAGCTTGCCGCCGAAAAGCAGCGCACGCTGACCATTTATCAATGTCGCCGCTGGGACCCTGATTATCTGGCTATTCAGCACGCGTTGCAGCAGAATCTGCTTGGCCCCGCTTTCCACATCGAAACGTTTATCGGTAGCTATGCCCATCCGTGCGATTACTGGCACTCCCATGAACCAATTTCGGGCGGCGTCTTTTACGATTGGGGATCGCACTATCTCGATTGGATTCTCAATCTGGTGCCTGATCCTGTGGTGAGCGTGCGTGGCGTCGAGCATAAACGCGTCTGGCATGATGTGACGAATGCCGATCAATCCAGTGTCTATCTGCGTTTCGCCGGTGGACAGGAGGCGTCGTTCATTCATTCCGATATCGCAGCGGCCCTCAAGCCGAAGTGGTATATCCTGTGTGAGCGCGGAGCTATTGTGGGGCAGTGGCGCTATGAGAGCGTCAAATCGCGGCGCTGGTCCGGCGATCTGATCGAGGAGCGGCTAGCCCCCTCTGAAGCCTTGCCCACTTTGACTGCCTTCATTCGCCACACTGGTGACGCCATTCATGAGCAGCAGCTCGCGCTTCCTCCTATGCCACAGTATGTGTTTCATCGCAATCTAGCCAACCATCTCCATCAAGGAGAAGCTCTTGCCATCCCTCCCGAGACTGCTCGACGCAATATTATGGTGATGGAGGCCGCGAAACGCTCTGCTGAGCGTGGCGGCGAGACAATCAGTCTGCACTGTTGAGCAAAAATAGCTTCCCTCTATTGAAGAATTTATGCCTTGTATGAGCAGCGTGTTGTAATGAAGCTGCTCATACCGCTTTGGGCTTGAAAATTTGCCCTATTTAACGCATAATTGTTGTTATAAGGCCGGTTGCTCCATGATGTGAGCAACTAACACCAGTTACAAGCAGGCTGTCTTTTTTCTCTTAGTGGTGCTGTTTTCGGCCTGACTGGTTGGCCTGTTCTCTTATTGTTCTGTTTATTTTGCTCCGATCTTTCCTCTGGCCCTATCCTATCGTTTTGTAGTGCAACAATTGTTGTGTACGCTGATGTACAATCATCTGCGAGTTCTGGAGGAATCTCATGGCTTCTATTCCCGAACAGATGGCGGAGCGGGGGATGCTCCCGGTCATTGTCGCAAGTACGCTAGGAACAACGATTGAATGGTATGACTTTTTCCTGTATGGCACCGTTGCCGCCCTCGTATTTCCTTCCCTCTACTTTCCCCAATCCGATGCGTTCGTTGGTACCTTGCTCTCATTAACAACCTTCTTGATCGGCTTTATTGCTCGCCCTATCGGTGGTGTCATTTTTGGACATCTCGGCGATCGCATCGGGCGTAAATCGACGTTAATTGCGACTCTGCTCTTGATGGGCATCTCAACGGTCTTGATCGGCTGCATCCCTGGCTATAATGTGATCGGCGTAGCGGCTCCGATCCTGATCTCGATCTTGCGCTTTTGTCAGGGCCTGGGCGTTGGTGGCGAATGGGGTGGTTCGGTCCTGCTGGCGTTAGAGCATGGGCATGAGCGCAACCGTGGTTTCTGGGCAAGCTGGCCCCAGGCGGGCGTTCCTATCGGACTAGTGCTCTCCGCTGGCCTGGTGGCGATCTTTGCCGCTATCTCTGGCAATCAGTTTAATACATGGGGATGGCGCATACCGTTCCTTCTGAGCGCGTTGTTGATTGCCGTTGGCCTGTACATTCGCCTGCGCATCATGGAAACTCCCCTTTTTACGAAGGTGCAGGAGTCCAAGCAGGAAGCCCGTCTCCCTGTGCTGGATGTGTTGCGCTCAAATTGGGAAGAGATCATCCTATCGGCGGCTGTTCGTTTTGTTGAGCAAGCCCCATTCTACCTGTTCTCGGTTTTTGTGATCGTGTATGGGGCGCAATATCTGCATGCGGATAGGCAACTGATCCTGGCTGGCATCTACATTGCTGCTATTGTCGAGTTTTTCACCATCCCCTACTTTGGCTATCTCTCCGATCGTTACGGGCGGCGAGGCTGGTATATGATCGGGTGCTTGCTGATGTTGCTGTTTGCCTTCCCCTATTTCCTCCTGTTGAATACGGGGAATCCTGTCCTGATCATTCTAGGTATTGTGTTGTCGCTGGCCGTTTGCCACTCGTTTGTCTATGGGCCACAGGCAGCATTGATCTCTGAGCGTTTCAGTACCCGGTTGCGTTACAGTGGCGCATCTATTGGCTATCAGCTTGCAGCTCCCTTCGCTGGTGGATTGGCACCACTCATCGCCGCCGTCCTGCTTGAAACGTTTAAAGGTTCCTATGTGCCTGTCGCCTTATATATCGTTATCCTGGCGGCCTTTTCGTTCATCGCCACGCTGGGCCTCAAAGAGATGGCTCACGTTGACATTTCAGATTAAGTATCCAATCTCTCTTTAAGGGAAAGAAGATGTGATGCCTGACATTACGTCTTCTTTTTTATTACTATGTCGATACGACGAAATACAAATGTATTTGTGGCGAAGATGAGTTTTCCGCTTGTTTTGTACCTTCTTGTTTCACCTGTCACAAAAGTACTAGCAGCAGATAGAAAATGAGCATCTTCGTTCGTTGTATCCTGTATACTGTCAAAAACTGACGATGAAAAATGTATAATTTTTGATACAAGGACTGTATGCAGGTATGTATTCCTCGACCTTTCAACTATTTTCGCAGTACTGGATGATTGTACTTGGTGGCGTCGTTGCCTTTCTCCTGACGTACGGGCTGACCTTTGGTATTATTGCTCTCTGCCGCAAAGTGGCTTTATTTAACCGGCGCGAGGAGGGCAAGCTCTTTACCGGTGCTATCCCTCGCCTCGGCGGTGTTGCCATCTTTCTGACATTTCTAGTCGTCTCCCTCTGCCTGTATCCACCATCGCTCAATATCCACGCCGACCAGGAGATCATTTTCGGACATACCTACCCCAAAGACCTTGTAATGTATGCCTTATTTCTTGTTGCCTCGCTGCTAGTCGTTATCGTATATGCCTACGACGATATTAAAGGTCTCAAGCCGCTGCCGAAGCTGTTGGCGCAGACCGCTGCCGTGATTATCCTGCTCGGTCCCGGCCTGCACACATTTCATGGCGTCCTGTTCTTCGGCTTCAACAATCCATTTGGGATGGCTCATGTGACTCCGAGTGAGGCACAACTTCTGCCCTGGTATATCAGACCTGAGATCACGATCTTTATTAATTCTGCCGCTATTACCTGGCTGGCGATTCCTGCCGTCCTCTTTACCTGGTTCTGGGTCGCTGGCATGATGAATGCGATCAATTTTATTGATGGCCTGGACGGGTTAGCTGGTGGCATCGTGGCGATTGTGGGCCTGTTTATTACCCTTATCAGTTGGAGGATGGGACAATCTAGCCTCGCTATGCTTGCGGCAATTTTTACCGGTGCCGTCGCCGGCTTTCTGCCCCATAACTGGAATCCGGCAAAAATTATCATGGGCGATTCGGGAGCGCAGTTCCTCGGTATGGCGCTGG
>JAICIM010000741.1 GCA_025928885.1 Ktedonobacteraceae bacterium
AAATCGAGCAGCATTCCTCCCTGCAAGCTCTGATTGCTCAACGCCTTCACCAGCCCATCAGCCATATAATAGGTCGGGAAGATCTGAATGATTTGCATCACAAGACTCCCCTGAAAGAGCGAGGCCAGCGTTCCTGCAAAGATTGCCGGAAAGACATAGATCAGGCTCAATGCTCCCAGGATCGCCCCCAACGCATTCTGAGTCTGGATCAGACTCCCGATCAGCAGACCCAATGTGAGCGAGAAACAGGCGTCCAGCACGATAAAACCGAACAGCGCGACAAGGTTTCCCGTAAAGCCGTGCATCACCAGCAACACAACCAGCGTCAACACCAGTTGATAGCCCAGGCCAACCAGCAACTTGCCCATAATCACATCGCCATACGAAGCGGGCGAGACCATCAACATACGCAAGGTCTTTTTCTCCTTCTCCTCCACCAGCAGCGACGGCACCAGAGACGTTCCCGTGAGAAAGGACATCAGCAGGGCAATTGCGAGATACCCGTTGGCGATATCTGTAACCGGCGTCGTTTTCGGCGGATTAATCATCGCTAGCGAGAGGTTCACCGGCTGGGGATGCGTCACACCGCCGGCATAAGCGTTGACCAGTTGCGTCAACACCGCGCGGTCTCGATCGTTCAGTTCGTTGCCGTTCAGGTACAGCTTGATATCAGGACGCACTCCCTGCCGCAGTTGCGCCTCAAAATTTTCCGGCACCACCACGCCAAGCGCATATGGTGTATCTCTATGGCCTCCATCTATGCCAAAGGCCGCCACAACCTCATCAGCCGAGCCAGCACGCACGATCTTTGGACTGGCAAAAAAGCCGCTAATGGTCTGCTCGATTTGCGAGTGTCCCGGGTTGTAGATCAACACCTGTGATGTGCGGCCACCCAGCAGCGATGTGATGATCGTAAAGAAAAGCGCTAACACAATTGGCGTACATAGCCCGATCAACGAACTTTTATTGAGCAGAATATCAAGCGCATCTTTCCGGGCAATCGCTATGATAGAACGTATATCCATGATGACATGCTCCTCACGTCAGGCCGGACGAACACCAGCCACTTCAATAAAGACCTCTTCTAATGTCGCCTCATCGCTATGAATCGCCGATACCAGCCCCTCACGCATCCACAGTGCCAGCCGGACCTGATCCTCATCGGCATCCAGGCTCAAGCGCTTTTCAACCAGCTGGACCGTCCCATTCTCTTGCGAAAGCAACACCCGCAGCGTGCGCCGCCCATGCCGAACTTTGAGATTGCGCGGCGTATCGTTCGCCACAATCTTGCCGCTGACAAGAAACGCCACTCGCTGACAAAGCTGGTCCGCCTCGTCCATCAGGTGCGTCGTCAGTAAGATGGTCATCCCCTCTCTGCTCAACTGCACAATCGTCTCGCGAATCTCACGCGCTGAGATCGGGTCCAATCCCCGGCTCGGCTCATCCAGAAAGAGCACCTGGGGATGGTGCAGCAAAGCCCGCGCAATCATGATACGTTGCCGCATGCCGTTAGAAAATTTGCTGATCGGATCTTTTGCTCGATCTCGCAGCCCAACCAGGCTCAATACCTCATCGATGCGCTTCTCAGATAAGCCATAGAGCCAGCAACTAAATGCGAGATTCTGGTGAGCCGTGAGCCGCTCATACAAATTCTGGTCTTCAAAAACGACTCCGATACTGCGCTTGAGCTGCTGGCGCTGCTTCACCACATCGTAGCCCGCCACCATCGCCCACCCGCCGCTCGGATCGATCTGCCCGCTGAGCATGCGAATCGTCGTCGTTTTGCCAGCGCCGTTCGGTCCAAGCAGGCCAAAGATCCCTCCACGCTCCACCTGGAAACTGATGCCCGTCACCGCCTCTCGCTTGCCATACATACGGCTCAAATTCTCCACAATGATCATCTCTTTATCTGGATAGATACCTTTTTCCATAACCTATCTTCTCCCGCAATTTTCGTTGCAATGACTGTTTGATCTGCCCCAACTGTACCATCCTACCCTGGTTGGTGCTACAAATTCTGGCTGCGTGGAGTAGATATCACATCAAGAGGAGCAAAAAGAGGGGTGAGTGAGTGGGAAACCAGCCGAATGGAGCAAAAAATCGACTGAATGGAGCGAAACAACTGTGCTACAATACACCGGAACAGCTATTACCAGCTCAATATTACGCTATCTTTAGCATGCAAAAAGAGATTTATGAGCAATGTTGTCAGGAGAAATTTTACAGGCACGACGTTTAGAAAAGATCATCGCGAACTACAACGCCCTCTCTATCGATCAACTTGATATCGAGGCAGGGCAGATCGTTGCCGTCGTTGGACAGATTGGCAGCGGCAAAACGTTGCTGGTACGCATTCTCGCTGGCACCATCGTTCCCAGCGGCGGCACGGTTACGCTGGCTGGAGAGGATATTCATCGCGTCCCGGCAGTTCGCGCCCGCATCGGCTCGCTCTTTGAAGAAAATCTACTCTATGAGCGCCTCTCAGCACGTAGCAATCTCGATTTCTATCGTCGCCTGCATAAACTTCCCGTTTCATCCATAGATGACACCCTGGCAAGCGTGGGTATGAGTGATCAGGCCAATACGGCGGTGGCGAAACTGACGCCCACCGCGCGGCGGCGTCTGGCCTTTGCCCGCAGCCTGATGGCCCGCCCCTCGATCCTCCTGCTCGACCTGCCCACGCTGCATACCGATTTCGACACACAAACGCTCTTTGCTCGCTTGATTGGTCAGGCAGCGGCAGACAACGTGGCAGTGCTGCTGACGGTCG
>JAICIM010000179.1 GCA_025928885.1 Ktedonobacteraceae bacterium
ACCACAAATATACACTCCTTGTGTCTCGCGAGACCCACTGGATTGCCCCATCAACCCCGTGTTGGCCCCCCCGCCCCTACCTCCCCGCGGCGGGGCCCGCTGCGGCGCTCCCACCCCCGCCCTCCACACCCCCCCGCGGCTACGACATTCCCTTGTTGAAAGGAAATCGACGATGACTCGTCCGAGAAACTTTCATGAATTTGTTTGCTACAAAAAATCTTCGTTCGGTACTCCTTTCACCTCAAAAATCATCCTCAGCTAGCCCCCTATAAGGGAGTGTGGTAAAATGAGGCATCAACTTGGGCGAAATGTGTCTAGAGAAGTAGGTGAGCGAGAAAATGACCAGTTTGAGCAAAGAAACGCTCAGTCAGATCTATTTCACTATGCGCCTCACTCGTGCGATGGAGGATCGTATCCACAAGCTGTTCTTGCAAGGGCGAATTGTTGGTGGGGTCTATACAGCGCAAGGGCATGAGGCCACGACTGTCGGGGCAGCAATGACGCTGCGCGATGGGGACTGCATTGTTCCGCAGCATCGGGATCTGGGCATGCATCTCGTGCGGGGGATCTCCCCGCGTGCGGTGATGTGTCAATGGTTGGCTCGCGGAAATTCTCCGACCCTGGGACGCGATGGACAGATGCACATTGGCGACATGCATCATGGCATTGTGCCGATGATCAGCATGCTGGGAGCCTCTCTCCCGGTGGCATGCGGCATCGCACTGACCTTGAAGATGCGCAAGCGTTCGGGCATCGTGCTGGCATCCTGTGGCGATGGAGCGACGAACACGGGAGCATTTCATGAGGCGGCGAATCTGGCCTCCGTGCAAAGGCTTCCCCTGGTACTGATAATTGAGAATAATGGCTACGCGTATTCAACTCCAACGTATAAGCAGTTCGCGCTGCAGGATCTTGCCGAGCGGGCGCGAGCGTACAATATACCCGGAGAGAGCGTAGATGGTAACGACGTGCTGGCTGTAATGGAGACAGTCAGGCGGGCTGTTGTGCATGCCCGCAGTGGCAATGGTCCGGCGATCGTGGAGTGTAAGACATTCCGCGTGCGCGGCCACTCTGAAGCGGACAAGGCCGATTATGTGCCGAACGAGTTGCGCGAAGAGTGGCTGGCAAAAGATCCGATTCAACGTTTTGAAACCTATTTAAAAGAGCAAGGCATGCTTCCCCCATCACTACAAGCCGAGATCGAGGCGAGCGTCAGAGCAGTGGTGGAGGACGCGGTGGCCTTTGCCGAACGCAGCCCGGCCCCTGATGGCGCGACGGTGGCTGATGATGTCTTTGCCCCTGATGGCCCGATCGTCATCATTGGAGAACCTGATTCGGATAATCCACGCTATGTCAATGCCCTTGACAGGCGTACCGGAAAGCCGTTTACCGCTGTGAGTAAGGCAGAGGAGGCCGTTGGACGACGATGAACGAGAAGAAAGTAACGTATTTAGAAGCAATCAGCCAGGCCATTCGAGAAGAGATGTTGCGCGATGAGGCAGTATTTATTCTCGGAGAAGACGTTGGATCGTATGGTGGCGCGTTCAAGGTTAGCGCGGGACTGCTGGAAGAATTTGGGCCAGAGCGCGTGATCGACACACCCATGTCGGAGGCCGCGATTATCGGCTCGGCGATTGGGTCGGCGTTAATGGGTATGCGCCCAATAGCTGAGATGCAGTTCATCGACTTCATTACCTGCGGCTTCGACCAGATAATTAATATGGCGTCGAAGATGTACTGGCGCGTTGGTATGCCGGTTCCTGTCGTCATTCGTGGACCCGCTGGCGGTGGCACCAAAGGTGGCCCCTTCCACTCGGCCAGCCCGGAAGCGTGGTTTTTCCATACGCCCGGCATGAAAGTCGTCGTTCCATCTACCGCCTATGACGCAAAAGGTCTGTTAAAAGCGGCCATTCGTGACAACAATCCAGTGCTGTACCTTGAGCATAAGTTGCTGTATCGCCTGCCGTTCCTGCGCGAAGAGCTGCCCACAGAAGACTATATTGTGCCACTGGGGAAGGCGATTATACGACGTGAGGGCGAAGATATGACCATCCTGACGTATGGTGCGATGGTGCATCAGTGTTTGCGTGCGGCCCAGATTTTAGAGCAGGATGATGATCTGGAGGTGGAGGTGATGGACCTGCGCTGTATCTCGCCGCTGGACCGCGAGGCCATTCAGGAGTCGGTCAGGCGTACCAACAAGGTGATGATTGTCCACGAGGATACGCTCACTGGCGGTATTGGCGCGGAACTGTCCGCTATGCTCACCGAAGACCTGTTTGAGTATCTTGACGGGCCGATTACTCGTGTTGCGGCACCTGATGCGCCATTTCCCTATGCGCCAGAGTTGGAGGCAGCCTATTTGCCCAACTCTGAGAAGATCGTGGCGGCGGCGCGAGAACTGGCCGCGTACTAGAGAGGGAAGGAGTACACAGATGCCAACGTCGGTAAAGATGCCAAGATTGGGAGAGACGGTCGCCGAAGGCACAATAGGATCGTGGCTCAAGAACGAGGGCGATTATGTTGAGGTAGACGAAGCGCTGGCGGAGATTGAGACCGATAAGATCAACGCAGAACTGCCATCGCCGGTTGCTGGTCGTCTGGCAAAGATCCTGGTACAGTCGGGTGAGACGGTCGCGGTGGGAACCGATATTGCCTTGATCGAAGAGAGCGCCGATGTCAGCGCGGGTACTGCTGCTGCATCCTCAGCTCCCGGTCCCGATGCGGCCCCCGTCAAAACTGCTGCGCAGGCTGCCACTCCGCAGCTTCACGAGCAAGAAGCGCAACAGGTTGCAGTAAAAAGTTCTCCGGCGGTGAATGCGGAGGACGGCCATGTGGTGCAGAAAGAAGAGGAGGAGCGACAACGCATCTCGCCTCTTGCCCGTAGATTAGCGCGAGAACATGGCCTCGACTTAAACGATATTACGGGAACAGGGATCGGTGGACGGGTGCGCAAAGAGGATATTCTGGCCTATCTGGAGCAGCGTTCGGCCCCTGCTCCTGTACAAGCACCACCAGCTCCCGCGCCAGTTGCCACACAGCCGGTTGCCGTCGCACCATCTGCCCCCGTATATGCAGCTGGTGAAGATGAAGAGGTGGTGACTCCGAGCCGGATGCGCCTGTCGATAGCCGAGCATATGGTGCGCAGCAAACGCACCTCGCCGCATGCCACGACCGTCGTGGAAGTGGATATGACCAATATTGCCCGCTGGTTGCAGCAGCATAAAGACGAGTTCAAGCGGCGCGAGGGGTACGGGATGAGCTTTGTGCCGTTCGTGATGAAGGCGGTCTGCGAGGGGATTCGTAAGGTTCCATTGATTAACTCGACCTGGACGGAAGACAACAAGATCATCGTGAAGAAGCATATCAACCTGGGCGTGGCGGTGGCAACCGATGTGGGGCTGGTGGTGCCGACGATTCATGATGCCGATCAATACACGCTGGCGGGTCTGGCAAAGCAGATACACGCGATTGCACAGAGGGCGCGTGCCAATAAGTTGACCATTCAGGATATGCAGGGCAGCACCTTTGTCGTGAACAATCCGGGGGTATTTGGTACAATTATATCGGTGCCAATTATCAATCAGCCGCACGCAGGCATTTTAAGCATGGATGCAGTGGTGAAGCGGCCTGTGGTGACTGAAGACGATGCCATTGCAATACGATCTATGATGTATTTGTGTCTCTCTTTTGATCATCGCATTCTCGATGGCGCGGGTGCCGCTGGTTTCTTACAGGCGGTGCGTGCAAAATTGCAGAGTTATGGTCGAGAGATCGACGTATATTAGACGTAGAGTAAAGAGAGTGATGGATACTCCCAGCAATGTTTGGCAACAGGGCTGCTTGTGTATCCATCATAGCGTTGAGAGAGCGAGAAGCTAGAACCAGGAATTTGCTATGACAACTATCATCCCTGAGCGCCGCCCCGCGTGGCTGAAAGTGCATGCGCCACGTGGCGAAAATTATGAGCAGCTGAAACAACTGATGCGCGGCCAATCGTTGCACACCGTTTGCGAGGAGGCGCGTTGTCCCAATATTGGCGAGTGCTGGGGACATAAGACCGCGACCTTCATGATCCTGGGCCGGGTCTGCACACGCAGCTGCGGGTTCTGTGCCGTCGAGACGGGCCGCCCGTTGGGACTGGATTGGGAGGAGCCGAAACGTGTTGCAGAGGCGGCGCGTACGATGGGGCTACGCCACGCCGTTGTCACTTCGGTCAACCGCGACGAACTGAGGGATGGTGGCGCGGGCGTCTTTGCCTCGACCATTCGCTGGATACGTCGTTTGAGTCCCGAATGCAAAGTGGAGGTGCTCACGCCAGATTTTAAGGGCGATCAGGCGGCGCTCAAAGTGGTGATGGATGCGAAGCCCAACGTGTTTAACCACAACGTCGAGACCATTCCCAGACTCTACAAGCAGGTGCGCCCCCAGGCTATTTTCCAGCGCTCTCTGCAGGTCCTCAAGTGGGCCAAAGAGATGAATCCAGCGGCCCCCACGAAGTCCGGTTTTATGCTGGGGTTGGGCGAGACATGGGACGAGGTGTTGGAGGTGATGCAGGCGATGCGCGAGCATGATGTTGATATTCTAACAATCGGGCAGTATCTGCGCCCCTCGTTCCAGCATCTGCCCATTCAGCGCTACGTGCCGCTGGAAGAGTTCGCAGCCCTGAAGGAAGAGGGCAAAAAGATGGGCTTCCGGCACGTGGAGTCGGGGCCGCTTGTGCGTAGCTCGTATCACGCCCATGAGCAGGCGGTAGGAGCGACGCCGCAAGCATAGTGTACTATTGATGGAGAGGATACATCATTGAGAGCGAGAATCAATCAGGTCGATATTGCGTACGACGACCACGGCATCGGACTGCCCGTTATCTTTCTCCATGCGTTTCCTCTCAATCGCAACATGTGGGCCAATGTCACGGCGGCTCTGCTTCAGGAGCAGCGTTTTCGGCTGGTGGCTCCCGATTGGCGCGGCTTTGGCGAGAGCGAGATCGATGGCGAGCAGGTCACGATGGAGCTATTGGCCGATGATGTGGCCGCTTTGATGGATGCGCTGGGAATGCAGCAAGCTGTATTGTGTGGCCTCTCGATGGGAGGCTACGCGGCCTTCGCGTTTCTGCGCAAATATCCAGAGCGCGTCGGCGGGCTGATCCTGGCTGATACGAGGCCGGGCGCGGATACGCCGGAGGCCCGCGCCAATCGCGAAAATGTTGCTCAACTTGCGGAGCAAAAGGGATCGGAGGCAATCGCTGACCTCCAGCTCCCCAAACTGATCTCGGATTACACGCGTCAACATCATCCAGAGGTAGAGGCGCGTATTCGGCATATGATCTATGCCGCGACTCCTGCCGGTATCGCGGCGGCCTCGCGTGGCATGGCCCTGCGGCTCGATTCGACTGATCTGCTTGCCGGTATTACCTGTCCGACGCTGGTGGTTGTGGGTGAGCAGGATGGCTTGACACCACCCGACGTGGCCCGCGAGTATGCGGCAAAAATTCCAGGCGCGTCCTTTGTCACGATACTGCAAGCCGGGCATCTCTCAAATCTGGAGCAACCAGAGGCATTTCTGCGGATTATACGCGAATTTCTGTTGACGCATTTTTGATTGGCTATCAGGGAAAAGTTGCAGGCACAAAAAGACCGTTTCCTGAGTAGAAAGATAAGATAATTTTATGTGAGGAGAATGGGGAGAGCATGAGACAGTCACAGCATGAAGGGCAACCGCCGGTTGTACTTGTTGTTGACGATAATCCCGCTATTCGGGATATGGTATCGTGGGCGCTTGAACTCGATGGATACGAACCGGCGGAGGCAGCGGAGGGGCAGGAGGCGCTGGATTGGATGAGCAATGCTGCCAGTGAGGGACGCTATCCAGCGGTGATTCTGCTTGATCTTGCGATGCCTGGCATGAACGGTCATGTGTTTCTCGAACGATTGCGCGATCAATGGGGCGTGTTCTGTGCCGGCTATCCTCAGCCCGCTGTTGTCGTGATTACGGCTGGCACTGGTGGCCCGGATGCGGCGACGCTGGGCGTCGAGCAGGTGATCGTGAAGCCCTTCCATGTCCGCGACCTGCTCGACGCCGTGAGGCATCTGGTCCACATTCGCTAAAACGGGCATACATTATACCACGTATGCCCATTCTACCTCTTTTTTACCCCTTCTAACATGCCCAGTTAACGATTGTGCTGATTCTGGTCTGTCCTGTAGAGAAGACGAACGCGCCAGAATGCTTGCAGCTATCAAAGACGATGATCGTAACCCGTGTGGTGCGCCCCGCCGTAATCGTTCCAATAAAGGGAATGATTTGCGCTGTCACACCTGTACTGTAGGCGATCCAACTCTGGCGACCGGAGCCGCTAGTATTCAAGGCTAGCTGAACGGTACACCAGTAACTGCTGATGGAGCGCCGCAGACAATTGGTGTTGCTGAGTTGGGATGGTGTGACGTTCAACATGGCTGTTGTTGTTGAAGACGATGTGGCTGTCGTCAGGGTCGGTGTTGGCGAGGGTGTGTTGTTGAGAACCTGTGTTGTAGCGGTAGGCGAGGGTGTGGGAGTAGGATTCTGTGTTGGTATAGGAGTGGGAGTAGGGCTAAACGTGGTGGGCGTGGATTGGGCAGTTGGTGGAGATTGCAGCCCGACGGGATAGCTAACAGTACCCGGTGTGGGCGTAGCTGTCGGTGATGGCGTGGGTGATGCTGCCACAGTGGATGTATTGAAGCTCGCTGGTGTGGTGTTATGAACGCTCGTGGGTGTGTTTTGCACACGTGATTTCGGCGAGGTGCTGGCAAATGCGTAAAATCCTCCGGCCAGGGTAACGAGGACGAGGAAGCACGAGATGGCAATCAGGATTTTTTGCTCTTTTGAGAGCGTGAAACGTGAGCGCGATTGATAGGCGCTGTTCCTCTGATAAGCGATGTTCTGTGGCGAAGATATCGGAAATACTGCTCCTTGCAAGAAATCGACATCAGCGAAGGATTGAGCTGCATTCGCGGCTATGGTGCTGGTGGGAATGCTGCTGATCTGTGAGTCAACAGACAGCGGCACAGAGCTTAATGCAGCCAGAAACGCTTGCAGGTCGCTGTGGCGCTGATCTGGCTCTGGTGCCAGCGCGGTTAGGACGGCCTGCTCGATATGCAGAGGCAGGTTGGGATTGAATTGGGTTGGCGCGATGAGGCGAGGGAGACGTTGACGGCTGCCATATTGCAAGGATTGAGCATGATAGGGCGTGTGGCCGGTGAGCATCTCATAGGCGATGCAGCCAAGTGAGTATTGATCGCATTGCTTGCTGATCGTGCCAAGAATCTGTTCGGGGGCCATATAGGCTGCAACTGCGGTGGCTTGCAGCGACTCGGGCAGCGAGACCAGGCTGAAGTCGGCCAGTAGCGCCTCTCCACGCTCATTGAAGAGAATATTTTGTGGCTTCAGATTGCAGTGCAGGATATTTTGTTGGTGAGCGTACTGGAGCGCTCGACCTATCTGTAAGATGATCAGAAGCGCCTGATCTACATCCCAGGGAAGGTGGGCCTGATGCTGCATGGTTTTGTCCAGAGAGCCATTAGGAGCGTACTCAGACACGATATATGGCACCCCTTTCTCGATCCCGGCGCTGAGCAGCGAGAGGATGTGAGGGTGCCGAAGTTGTTGCAGGAAACGCGTTTCTTGCAGGAAGCTATCCTCCTGCTGGGTATCGAGATGGATGTTGGGTAGCGACTTGATGGCGACGATGTATTGTGGCAAAGAATGGGATTCAGCTAAAAAAATACGACTGGCAGTGGTGGTTTGCAATTCATCAGTGATGCGATACTCCCCCAGGAATTTGCCGATGTGAGCGACACGTTTGGTCATACAGTATTGCCTCTCAATAAATAAAAGAAGTGAAAAAGAAGATCGGTTATGCGTTGCCCCTGGCACATAATTATGGATAGAGATAGTGGTGCGCAATTATGCTATTACAAGCGTAACGAGATTAGCCTGCCTCTGTCAATATAGTAGTTCGATTGGGGGAAGAATGCAAGGCGAGAACGAGCAGCGGGACCAACCAGACCCAGAGGCCGCGCAGGAAAGCCCAGCGAAAATCGGTGAGTCCGGGCAAGAAAGTCGCGTAAGGGGACCATGTGTAGAGGCAATAGAGGCTGAGCAGGCTGAAAGAAAAGAGGCGTGCGGCCTGCGGGAGGCGGAGCCGCTGCAATGGGTGGCGGAGTTGCCAGGCAAAACCGTTTGTGGCTTCGAGCAGGGCTGCAAAGCCGAAGAAGGCCACGGTATACCAGGGCCAGAACCAGGGAGAACCGAACAGCATATACACAAACCATGCCAGAGCCATCCAGCGAATGAGGTCCAGCGGCGTCGTCAGCCTGTATTTCCCTCGCAATGGTTGCCAGCACAAGAGGGCGTAGCATGCGAGAAAGAGCGCGAGGCTGAGGAGGCGCAACAGGTTCTCAGCCGGGGAGCCGCTTTCAGGTGCGATGGGTGCGCCGAAGAGATGGGCTGCGCTGTTGTAGAGGCGCGTGAGAAAGTCGGCCAGCGTATTGATGTTGCGGTTCGTGCCTGGATTGACCTGCAACACCACCAGCAAGCGACCTTGCTGCCAGAAGGGGGCGTAGAGCGCGAGGATGATGCCGCCATAGAGCAGGAGTACGCGACAGAGCAGAGAGATACCAGCGCGGATACTCTCCCGCTGCATCCAGAGATAGAGCAGGAAGCCAGGGAGCAACAAAACCAGATTGGCTTTCAGACAGGTTCCCAGCGCAAGCAGCGCTGTGACGATCAGTATGGTTCTCAAGGAGGCTTGTGTGCGGACGAGAAACCAGAGGGCCAGCAGCACAAACAGGAAGACCACCGTATCGTTGTGAGCATTGACGCACGCCTCAAAAAGTAGCAGCGGGTTCCAGGCGAAGGCCAGCGTTGCCTGGAGACGAAGCGGCGTAGAGATTGCTCCTCGTGAGCTATGAAGATGGCCGGCGATGGACCAGATGAGCAGCGTTGAGCAGAGATGAGCTACCAGCCCCAGCAGCCGGAGTGCCAGCACCATCGGGGCCAACTGGTTCGTGCCGAAAATACCGATGAGCCATTGCAGGGCGCAGGAGAGAAAATCCCAGACGGGACCGTAGGCCGATGGCTGATCAACCCAGTAGATATATTGATAGACCAGATCATGGCTGATGGCATGGGGGACGGTTGTCAGCGGGTTAAGGCCGTAGACGACGCCGATACGGGCGTAGGCGATATAAGAGTAAAGGTCGGGCGAGGTTACGGCTGGAAAGAGCGTGCAGGTCAGCCCGAATAGCAGTAGTGCCAGCACAATGTAGCGGAGCTTGATCAAGCGGGGCAGATAGCGAACGGCTGCTGCATAGATCAGAAACTGTACGGCAAAGAGAGCAAAAAGTATGCCCGTCTCCTGCCAGCCCGGCACGAGAGGGGGCGGCGAGGTGTGAGGGGCGTGGAGCAGCGTTGGGTTGAGTAGTTTATCGGGAAAGAGCAGTTGTGTTGGTTGCAGGAGCCAGGGGAAGAGATCGTTGAGTGATGACGTGGTAAACCAGAGGCCATAGAGCGGCAACGTGGCTCCGATCAGCAGCAGTATTGCCTCCATACAGATGAGCATAGCAGTTGGGAGCAGGCGTCGCGGCCCGGGCGCTGGCTTGATGGGGGTCTGTTTATCTCTCGGCGTTGTCGTCTGCACAATTTCCTCCTGGGAAGCTACTGATCCGTGCCACTGTACATCAGATGGCAGAAATACGCAAGTATAGACCAAACCTGGAAGGTATCTTGAAGGTATCTTGAGGTTTGTTTGCTACACTGTCGTCAGTCGATATGTGCAAATGAAATTATTCATCCATATGAAACAAATTCTCCTGTGGATGGAATGCATGGATCAGTGAGGCAACAAAAATTTTAATGAGTGTAGGAGGCACGTTCGATGGATGTACACGATCAGCCAACCGTACCAGGACCGGGCAACGATGAGATTACAGAAAAGAATCTGCCAGCATTGCCAGAGCCTGTAATAGCTCAGAATGTGGGGGCCAGTCCAAACAAAAAGGGTTTGTCGCGCCGAAAGCTCTTTGGAGTGGTGGCGTTAGGAGCGGTTGGGGTTGGTGGTGTTGCGGTTGCGGGAAGTCTTGCGCTTGACAAGCTAGGTGAGGTTACGCCGGGACCGGTGAGCAATGCAGAGCAGATTGGGCATTTATTGCGCCGCGCGGGCTTTGGTGCAAGCCGGACGGAGCTAGCGACGTACGCGTCATACGGCTTTAATGGCGCAGTGGATCATTTGCTCAATTATCAGCAGGTTTCGGATGACGCGATGGAGCAGCGGCTCAAGGCGTTGAACCTCGATCTAAACAAGCCACAGGATCAACAGCGCTGGTGGCTGTTGCGCATGGCCTGGACGCAGCGCCCACTGCTGGAGAAGATGACGCTATTCTGGCATGGCGTGCTCACCAGCAGCATTCGCAAAGTGGGTGGGAAGCAGGCGTACATGCGCATGATCACGCAGAATCAATTTTTGCGCAACCATGCTTTTGACACCTTCGATAACCTTCTCCTCGGCATTACAGGCGATCCGGCCATGCTCTTTTATCTGGATCTCACCAAAAGCCGAAAGAACGTGCCTAACGAGAACTATGCCCGCGAATTAATGGAACTCTTCACGATTGGCCTCGGCAATTATACGCAACAGGATGTACATAATGGTGCGCTTGCCTTGACGGGCTGGCATGTGGAGGGCAAGACGAACCAGGCAAGATACAATGCGCACGACCATAATACGCAGAGCAAGACGTTTCTTGGTCAGACCGGCAACCTGGATTACAAAGATGTTGTGCGCATCCTGGCCAATCACAAGGCGGCTCCCTGGTTTATTAGCCGCAAGCTCTTTACGTTCTTCGTCTATGAGAATCCGAGTACCGCCGATCTGCAACCGCTGGTGGAGACCTATGAGAAGAGCGGCCACAGCATGCGCGAGGTGATGCGCACACTGCTGCTCTCGCCGCAATTCTCTTCGGCAAAGGCGTATCGCAGTCGGCTCAAATCGCCGGTCGAGTTTACTGTCGGGGCGTTGCGATCGCTGGATGTGCAGTATTCCGGGGCCGGGTTGCCAGCGGTAACGTCGGCGATGGGGCAGACGATTTTTGACGTTCCCAACGTGGCGGGTTGGCCTGGGGACAAGGTGAGCGCCCTCTGGGTGA
>JAICIM010000555.1 GCA_025928885.1 Ktedonobacteraceae bacterium
CCGATATCGATGCCGACGATATCCCCTTCGTGCAAGACCCGCTTCGAGCTGGGGATACCATGACAGATGACTTCATTAATGGAGATGCAGGTGCTGGCTGGGAACGGCGGGACCGCTGGCCGCCCGCTTCGGGCTGGACGCGCCCCATATCCTTTGTATACCGGGATCGCTCCCTTGCTGCGAATGAAATCTTCCGCAATCTTATCAAGCTCAGCGGTCGAGACGTTCGGCACAACATAGGGGCGCAACGCCTCATAAGTCTGCCCCACGATTCTCCCCGCTTCACGCAAGCGGCCTATCTCCTGCCGCGATTTCATAATTACTGCCATAAATCGTACTCTTTCCTCTCCCTCGTATTACCCATCTCAGCATGGCAATCTTGCTTATCCTACAGACACTGGCTGTTCGCTCTCGCCCGCCTGTTCCCAGACAAGCAGGTCGTTCGTGGAGACAGTCATATAGGCGTTAAAGTAAGTGAGGAGATGGTCAATGGTGGCGTAATCGATCCGCTGGCTCCGCCCCGTATTCAGCGCCGTCAACGCACTGAGAGAGACGCCGCTCTCCCGCGCCAGGTTGCGCAGGCTTAAAGGCGATTTTCCCTGTTTCGCCCGCTCAACATTGACCCTGGCGAGCAATAACCGTAACTTACACGAGATCGTCACAGCCATACCTCATTCTTTTCAGAAGCTATTCAGATAATGTCGCAATGAACACTCATCCCTTATTGTAGCAGTCGTGTAACGGGATGTCAACACAATGTCGCGACTTAAGCAAGCGTCGAGGTTGCTAAGACTTGCGACCCTGCATCGAGACATAGTGCCATACGGCACAGAAAATCCGGGTAAGCCTGTGCTTACCCGGATTTTCTCGTTTGTTATTTAATCGAGCGAGACGGCGTTCACGCTATGTACAGGAGTACACCACTGATCGCGGTACTCGGGCCGTTTGCCGCGCACAACGTCGAAGTAGAGGTCCTGGAGCTTCTGCCCCACTGGTCCCGTCTTGCCATCACCAATCAGACGATGATCGACCTCAATCACTGGCGCGATTTGCGCACCCGTGCCACAAAGGAAAATCTCATCGGCTACATATAATTCGGTACGATCGATCTGGCGCTCACGCGTAATCATGCCAAACTCGCGCTGGGCCAGCTGAATCACGGTATCGCGGGTAATGCCCAGCAGGATGTTTTCGCTGGGCGACGGCGTGATCAGTTCGCCATTGACGACCATGAAGATATTTTCCGCGCTCCCCTCCGAGACATGGCCCTCATTGGTGAGCATGATGGCCTCGTCAAAACCGTTTTGCAGCGCCTCGCTTTTGGCAAAGGCCGAGTTGACATAGGCTCCACAGATTTTCGCACGGGCTGGAATCGCGTTGTCATCGATACGCCGCCAGGAGGAAACGCCACAGCGCAGGCCGCCAATCTCCACATAATTACCCATCGGCTCTGCCGTCAACAGGAACGCATCGCTCACCTCATGCAACCGTACACCGATAATCTGCGCATCCTTATATGCAACCGGACGCAGATAGACATCTTCTTTCTGCCCATTGCGCCTGACCAGCTCGGTGCTGATCTCCACCAGTTGATCAGCGGTGTAGGGAAGCGAGATTTGCATCGTTTTGCAGGAGCGCAACAGCCGCTCATAGTGTTCGCGGGCGCGGAAGAGATAGACCTGTTGATCCTCCTCGTTCCAGTAGCCGCGAATGCCCTCAAAGCAGCCAGTGCCATAGGCAAAGGCATGGGTTCGCACGGAGATGACGCCCTGATCGGCGGGGATAAATTCCCCGTTCATGAAAAGTTCTTTTACTTGCATATGTGCTTGTGACGATAAGTTGCTCCCTTGCTCCTTATCATTCCCTCCTTTTCTAGCTCGTGGTATAGATAATGACAACAGCAAAAAACACCAGAAATAAGGTTATGAGACGGCTTTGTCCAGGGGTCACAAAATCTTTTTGCCAAGCGCGGAAAGAATCAATTCGACGGCGAGCCGGGCCGTTGCATTCTCCTGATCGAGAATAGAATTGACTTCAACCACATCCATCGAAACCAGACGTTGAGAGTCGGCCAGCATCTCCATCGCCAGATGAGCCTCGCGATAGCTCAGTCCGCCACGTACCGGAGTTCCCACGCCCGGTGCCTCGCGTGGGTCCATCGAGTCCATGTCAAAACTGAGATGGATGCCCTGCCCCTCTCGTCCAGCCAGCGCAATCGCCTGCCGCAGCACCTCAGACATGCCATACTGGTCGATGCTCGACATGGTAAAGACGTGAACGTGATGTTCGCGCAGCAACGCCTGCTCTCCCGAATCAAGATCGCGTGCGCCAATGACGACAATATTGTCAGGATTCAGTTTGGGCGACCAGCCGCCAACGTGCGTCAGACGCTCATCCCCTAATCCGGCCAGCGCAGCGAGGATCATTCCGTGAATGTTGCCGGATGGCGTCGTCTCCTCAGTGTTAAAGTCGGCATGCGCATCGATCCAGATCACGCCCAGAGGCTGATGCACGCTGGCAACGCCGCTGATCGAGCCGAGCGCGATGCTATGATCCCCTCCCAGGATGAGCGGGAACTCATGTGAATGCAACGCATCAGCCACCTGCTGAGCCAGATCTGCGGCCACATGCACAATAGGATCGAGGTATTTTAAGTGAGGATTCCCTATAGGTTGGCTTTCGGGCTGGGGAACAACGATATTGCCAATATCATGTACTGAGTGTCCAAGCCGACGTAACTGATCGCTCAGGCCCGCATAACGGATAGCACTTGCCCCGAAATCGACTCCTCGCCGATCCGCCCCCAGGTCCATAGGTACACCAATAATACGAATATTCATTACGTGACCTCTTGCTCACCATTGAACAAAGTTGGTATATTTCTTCCATTATAGCCCCTGCCGCGCACGTTTGTCTACAGGAAAAGCCGGTACTCAAATCTCCAAAAGTGTTGTATATAAGTGTAGAGAAAAACAATATGTTCCCTACCCTCATCTTATGGGTTCATACTCATAGATCTTTATTTTTGAGAAAGCGAGGCTTCGCATGCAACCCTATTCGCGCTCTACAACAGCATGGCGTCTCCCCTCTTGTGTCTTATTTTTGAGTGTAACGCTCCTGCTGCTGGCGGCATGTGGCGGAGGCAACACCAACAATACTTCCACGCCTTCTGGCACGCCAGCACCGGCGGCAAGCCAGATTTTACGGCTCCCTAACGTGGGGACAGCCGATCTTCAAACATTAGATCCCGCTCAAGGACCAGATGCAAACTCGGCGGTGGCTGTGAACATGGTTTACAGCGGGCTGGTGCGCACCGATAAGAACCTGAACATCATTCCCGATCAGGCCACCTGGCAGATATCGCCCGACGGCAAGACCTATACCTTCAAGCTCAAGCCCGACCTGTCCTTCTCCGATGGAACGCCCGTCACCGCCCGAACCTATGTCTACACCTGGAGCAGAGCCTTGCTCCCAGCCGTTGGATCGCCGATCGCTTCTTTCTTTGCCGCCCCCATCGTCGGCTCAGACGAGGTTGCCAGCGGCAAAAGCAAAACGCTAGCAGGCGTCAAGGCGCTCGACGACCAGACCTTGCAGGTAACACTGAAACAGCAAACCCCGTATTTTCTCTCGGCCCGGACCACTTCGATCTTTGATCCACTCAATCAAAAAGTCATCGAGCAATTTGGACAAACCAACTGGGCGCAACATGTGGCCGATACTGGCGTTGGCACCGGCCCGTTTATGGTCAAAGAGTGGCAGCACAACGTGCGTATGATCCTTGTACCCAATCCCCACTACTATGGCAACAAGGTGCGCCTGAGCGAAGTCGATATGTCCTTTGTCAACGATCCCTCCACCTCGTTCAAAGCCTATCGCGCGGGCCAGTACGATTTTGTCTGGAACATCACCCCCGCCGATCAGCAAATGGCGAAGGGGCTGCCCGGCTTCTCACGAACGCCGCTGCTGCAATCAGACCTGCTATTCTTCGACAATACCAAACCGCCATTCAATAACATCGCGGTACGGCAGGCGTTTGCCTACGCCACCGACAAAAATACCCTGGCGAGCGCCGTTCTGAAAGACGCGGTGACGCCGGCACAAACGATCATTCCCCCCGGCATGCCCGGCTATCAGCCAGATTATCCCGGCCTGAGCTACGATAGCAACAAGGCGAAGTCGCTACTGCAATCGGTCTATCCCGACGTAACCAAAGTGCCATCGATCACCTTCTCGTATCCCAGTTCTCAGGTCAGCTCCGCCGAAGCCTCAGCGTTACAGGCCATGTGGCAGACGGCGCTGGGCGTCCAGGTCAAGCTGCGCTCGGTGGAGTTGAACGCGTACAACGATGAGACGGCCAAACATCTCGTGCAGTTCGGCTTTACACAGTGGAGCGCGGACTTCCCCGATCCCTACGACTGGCTCACGCTCAACCTGCTCTCGACGGCCAACAACAACAACGGCCAGTGGCACAATGCCCAGTTCGATCAGACGGTGCAGCAGGCCGAAAAGACAACGGGCGAGGATCGCATCAAGCTCTACAATCAGGCCGAACAGATCGCCGTTTCGGAGGTTGGCTGGCTCCCCCTGGATCACCAGTCGATGGCCGCAATCATCCCCTCAAAGGTGCATGGCGTGACCGTCAATGGCAACGGCCTCTTCTTTGGCGATTGGTCAGATGTCTATATGCTGCAACGCTAATTCAACGATGTCGTAGCCGCGGGCATTAATAGAGCAAAAGAGGACGGGCGCGCTAAAAAAGCACAGCACAACCAAGAAGACAACAAAAG
>JAICIM010000343.1 GCA_025928885.1 Ktedonobacteraceae bacterium
AAAGCCGTTCGGTGCCATTCCAGGGTTTTCTCGCTATGATTGCCACCGATGTGATCCTGGAGGTAGGCTTCGATGAGCATATCGATCAGACGCCGTTTCGCCTGGACCTCTTGCCGTCCAGCTTTCTTGTGCTGTGTCGCCTGGCTGGTAGCTGTTTGCTCTTCTTGCATAGACCAGGTTTCTGTCTGCGCGTCGAGTTTAGCGCGTTGAGCTTTAGCTCGTTCTTGCGTAACACGCGACCCTTTGTTGCGTGTTCGCCTGTCTGTACCCTTTGATTGCACAATGCGTGTAAGAGAAGAACCATTGTTTGTTGCCTTCAACACCATGATTGCTTGCTTCCTTTCGTTGCGCCACCTTGAAGCCTGATGGGATCTCAGTGACACGTCTGTGTTACACATCAACCGATGCAAGCAGTCTTTCAAGCTACCGAAGCCAACGTCGAACTCTCTCCCTCTGCGATAGAATATGAAGCGCCTCAAGCGGCCTCCAGCTTCGCACGAGGAAGAAACCGAGAGGCAGATGTTTGCTTTCTCATGAAGGCAGGTGTTGGCTTTGATAGATAGGCAGTTGGTCATGGATGGAATGGCTTGTGAACACTTTTGTTCGTATGTGGAAAGCGGAGCAGGTGGTTCCCAAAAACTGAAGGCAGATGGTCGTTGAACGCTTTTTGACCCAAAAGAAAACCGTCCTTCTCATCTGTCTTCACTGCTCGCTTTCTGTGAATCGGCCTGTGAAGCGCTTTGAGAACGACGGACTTGGAAGAAAAGCGGGAGACGGGACTCGAACCCGCGACAGCCAGCTTGGAAGGCAGGAACTCTACCACTGAGTTACTCCCGCAGAGGTCGGGGTGCGCGGACTCGAACCGCGGACCTCCTGGTCCCAAACCAGGCACGCTACCAACTGCGCCACACCCCGTCAATGCTCCTGAACTATAACATGCTTTTAGCGGCCTGTCAAGTGCCTTTCTGGGAATTTGCGTTTGCGTAAGCGAAACTCAGGGCTTGCTACGGCGACGATAACGCATCTTGAGCATGAACAAATTCCACTGCGTTTTTATACTGCTAAATATATTGCGGCGCAATGGCGTAATGGTGACGTTTCCATAACGAGTCGCTTGCGGACGAGATCGATTAAATACAAAGTGCGAAAGCGCAACAAGGATCAGACAGATCAGGCTTACGCTGGCAAGTATACCTGTAACAAGGCTCGGCTCCTGCATATATGCATAACCACCCGCCACTAATGCCGTAATCACTGCCGTGACCAGAAACCAATCCGTTATGGAGAGGTGCAATGGCGACGTGGCACGACGATTCCCAGGCCGCCGTACATTTTGCTTGCGGCGTTGGCGGTCGCCAGACTTTGGAGCACGACCCGTTTTTGGCTCGGTCTGCTCCAGGTTGCGTAATATTTCTTCAATCTCGCGTTCGTATCTGTTAGGCATAGTTGCACTGCTTCCTTGAACTCGTCAGGACCGCTCTTGCTTGTAATGATACCAACTTTTAAGCAGAGAGACAAGCCTTTTTACCCTCAATTTCTATTGGCCCCGGTTGTTGGTTACTGCCCTCCATCCAGGAGAACTTTGACCTTTTCAGCTAATTCTACTGGATGAAATGGTTTTGTGATATGTAATGCCGCACCTAAATCCGCGCTCACTCGCTGGTAAATGTCTTCGGTGTGCGCTGTCATGACTATCACCGGAATATGTTGTGTTTGCGGATCACAACGCAAATCACTAAAAATGCGATACCCGTCCTCTCCTGGCATCATTACATCCAGAATAATTAAATCTGGTAGTTGCGCGTAGTGTTCAGTAAAATGCTTTTGCATCTGTTTTCCATTCAATGCGGATATTACTTCAAAGCCATTGCAATGCAGAACAAAAGCAACGATTTCTTGCACCTCTTTATCATCATCAACCACCATGATTCGCTTTGACATTCAATACTCCATATTGTAGCATTCATCTATCTGCGGCGCATTTTCTTGTTCTCTATCATACCTATTTTACGATACCCATACAACACCCTTTCGTTATTTCTGGATAATCTTGCCATACTTCTCTCGCTCCGTAAACATTATTCTATTCCATTGCTTCAAAAAGAATAGTTTGAGCACCTTCCCAGAGAACGCGTTGCCCCAACGCTCGCAGATGCTCGTTCCCCTCAATAATCGTCAAAAAGTGGTTGCCCGCTAACTGTCCAACCTTGCTGGCAAAACAGGCGCTCCCATACGGGAAGAGGATCTCCGTTTCGCTCAACCCACCCGGATAAAGCAAGATCTGGCCCGGGGCGGGATGGCTCGTATGGTTTTCGTATCCAACGCCTACATTGAGGTCGCCCAGCGGAATCCAGGCCGCCTCTCCGCTCCAACGCGCGTGGATGATGTTGTTGCGAAACGGCAACAACTTGCGGAATGCCGCACAGGTCTGCGGCGCGTCTTCTTCCTCCATCCTGGCTGTAAGTTCAAATGGTCCTGCAACAATATGAAGTTTACTCATCGTCCTTTTTCTCCATGTTCTGCATTGTGAGCGCTTTAAGAACTCTCTCCGGCGTCATCGGCTGCTGATTAAGCCAGATGCCAGTCGCGTCGTGAATGGCATTGGCAACGGCTGCGGCGAAGGGGACCAGTGGCATCTCGGCCACACCACGTGCGCCAAAGGGACCGTTGGTGTCGGCCCGCTCCAGCACGATTGGAATTATTTCAACAGGCATATCGCGCACCGTGGGCAGCAGATAGGTGCTGAAATATGGCGTCAGAATATGTCCATCACGTATCTGTAGCTCCTCAAGCAGAGCATAGCCCAGCGCCTGGGCGAGACAGCCTTCGATCTGCCCCGTCACCTGTTGCATATTAATAGCCCTGCCCACATCGTGAACGCTGATGATACCTGTTACCTGCACCTGTCCCGTGACGGTATTAACTTCAACCGCCACCGCCTGAGCAGTATAGCCATAGCAATAATTGGGGGTGCCAGTGTAGGTCTCCGGGTCAATGGGCGTTGTTGCGGGCGGGCGATACTGGGCCGTCGCCTGCGCTTGATAGTCGTCCGTGTAGCTCCACTTTTCACGCGCGGCCAGAGCAGCATCATGCACAGCCCGTCCGCCCATCAGTGTCATGCGCGAGGCCGAGGCACTACCTGCGTTGGGCGCTTCGTGGCTGTCATCGCAGATCATCGCAATCTTTTCAAAGGGCAACTGCAACGCTTCAGCGGCAATCTGGCGCAGCACGAGATGCGCTCCCTGCCCCACATCAGCCGCGCCCACTCGTACCTCAGCCCGCTCCAATTCGGCCTCGCCAAAAACCTCTACGGTGGCCGTGGCCTGCTCTGGATAGCCAAAGGAATAGCCGACATTTTTCATTCCACAGGCAAGACCAATGCCACGTTTGATATGTGCAGGTGTAGGTTGCTGTGGCTGCCAGCGCCGCCGCATCTCTTCTACGCAGCGCTCTAACACCAGCTGAGCGCTCACTCCTGGCGGCAATGGCACATTGGTTGGCTCGATTCCCCCCTCACGATACATATTGCGACGACGCAGTTCAATCGGGTCCATGCCTAAGATGTGGGACAGGCGCGTGACCATACGTTCACAGGCAAAATGAGCCTGGGGAACGCCAAAGCCGCGAAAGGCACCGCTGGGAATATTATTGGTGTAGACCGCATAGCCATCGACCGCGATATGGGCGATTTCATAGCAACCAGTGACAAAAAAGACGATATCTTTCAAGACCTCTGAACTGGTTGAGGCATATGCACCCCCATCAGCAATCGCCTCCGCTTTCACGGCCACAATGCGCCCATCTTTTTGCGCTCCCCAGCGGCAATGGAGAATGGCCGGGTGCCGCTTATGGTGCGCGATCATAGACTCCTCACGACTCCAGACAAGCGCCGTTGGTCGCCGCAATTTCCAGGTTGCCAGCGCCAGGAGTTGTTGCATCGAAAGATCCTCGCGTCCCCCAAACGCTCCGCCAATCGCAGCGTAACGAATGATCACGCGCTCCTCCGGGAGTTGGAGAATACTGGCGATCTGACGACGGTCTTCATGCAGCCATTGCCCCGCCGTTTCGACAACGAGCCGCTCTTGCTCATCGAGAAAGGCGATACCCGCCTCTGGTTGCAGGAAGGCATGTTCCTGCCAGGTGGTGGTAAACGTCTCTTCCAGCACCACATCGGCCCGGGCCAGCGCCTCATCTGCGTTCCCTTTGCGGATGGGGAAGTGAGAGAGCAGGTTGGTGCCGCGCCGCGTATGGACCAGCGGTGCATCAGAAGCCAGGGCCGCGCGTGGATCGGTGACGGCGGGTAGCTCTTCATATGCCACGTTGACCCGTTTGGCTCCCGCAATCGCCGCTTGTTTGCTTTCTGCCGCTACCAACGCCACTTTATCGCCCTCAAAGCGAACAACATCGTGGCAGAGAACCGGCTGATCGTCTTCAACCAGCCCATAGGCGTTATACGGCACATCCTCGGCGGTGAGTACCGCGACCACACCGGGGTACTGCAAGGCTGCGCTGGTATCGATGTGCAGGATGCGAGCGTGTGAACGATGGGCGAAGACCACCTGGAGATGCAGCATGCCGGGCCGTACCAGATCGGCGGGATAAGCTGTCTTGCCAGTCACTTTTCCATAGGCATCGGGACGGGGCAGCGATGCACCGATAAGCTCTGTCATGCCTGACCTCCTGCGCTCAGCACAGCATTGAGGATTTTACGATAGCCGGTGCAGCGACAGATATTGCCGCTCAATGCCACCTGTATCTGTTCCATCGTTGGATGTGGATGCTCGTCAAGCAGCTTCGCCCCGGCCATCAGCATACCGGGGATGCAGAAGCCGCACTGGACCGCTGCCTGATCGATAAACGCCTGTTGTAGGGGATGGAGCTGTTCGCCCTGAGCCAATCCTTCAATTGTGGTAATGGTGCCTTGATGGGCCTGGGGAGCAGGGACCAGACAGGACATTACCGCTTGCCCATTTAACCAGACTGTACAGGCCCCGCACTCGCCCTCCGCACACCCTTCCTTTGTTCCGGTCAGGCCAGCATCTTCTCTCAGCGCGTTGAGCAGCGTCTTGTGATGGGCGCTGGTCAGACGATACGGCACACCATTAATCGTGGTTTCGATGCTCTCATGCAATGGCTGTCGTTCCTGGGGAGCAGCAGGGGGAGCTGTTTCTAATGCGACGCGCGTTGCCGGATCGTGCTGCCAACGTTCGATATCTTGATTGCTTGCAATGCGCTGCAATCCCTGGGTGACGAGCGCGGACAGCGTTGCGCGGCGATACTCGGCAGTGGTACGGATATCGTCGATGGGGCTGACATCCTGAAGCGCCAGGGAGCCAGCTTCGCGACAAACATCATCTTCCAGCCGTTTCCCTTTGAGGTAGGCTTCAACCGTTCTGGCATGCACGATCGTCGGGGCCAGACAGCCGAGTGTGATGCGGGCCTCAGAGATGGTCTCCTGCTCAAACGTCAGCACAAAGGCGAGATTGATCACGGCGATAGCCTGAGCCTGTCGTAGCCCCAGCTTGAGAAAGAGGCCGCGTTGATTGGCCGCCAGCGCAGGAATGCGAATCTCGCGCAGCAGCTCGTCCGCTGCGAGTCTGGTGCGGCGTACGCCCAGATAGAAGTCGTGCAGGGAGACGCTGCGTTCGCCAGCGCGACTGACCAGCACCACTTCGGCGTTGAGCGCCATTAGCGGGGTGATCGTATCGTTGGCGGGCGAGGCGGTAATCAGGTTGCCGGCGATTGTGGCGCGGCTGCGAATCTGTGGCGCACCAACCTCCACACATGCCTGCACCAGCGGAAGAGCATAGCGCTGGCAGTCGAGCGAACGCAGGATGTCGTTGTGGGTGGTCAAGGCACCGATGCGCAGCCAGCCCTGCTCGTAGCGAATATATTTCAATTCCTGTACCGCTGTAATATCAACTAACGTTGTTGTAGGTTTTATACCTCGCTGTAGCTCAACCAGAATATCGGTGCCACCGGCGACCACGCGGGCCGATGCTTGATAGCGTTGGAGCAGATCCAATGCCTCGGCAAGACTGGTTGGCTGGAAATAGGTCTCCCACATAGGCCATCGATCGACTTTCTACGTGTGTATCTTTCCGTTCAGTATACACTCGACCATAGGATTGTTTCACCGACCGTGCGCTCTTACGAAACGACCGGACGGCGTGGCAACAATAGTGCTGTTGAGAAATACCGTGTGGCCCCGTACAAGAGTACGTACCACTCGACCAGAGAGTTTCCTGCCAATATAGGGACTGTGAGCGTGACGATACAGGAGGTCGCTGGCCTGCAAAGAAAAGCTCTCTTGCAGGTTCACCAGCACCAGATCAGCGTCACACCCGGGAGCGATGCGCCCCTTTTGCGGCGAGACATGAAAGCGCCGGGCCACATATTCCGCCGTGAGCGAGGCGATGAGCGGGAGCGAGAGGCGACGCCTGACATGGCCCTCGGTCAACAGCAGTTGCAAGAGCGACTGACACCCTGAGATGCCTCCCCAGACCTGGAAAAAATCGCTGCCAGCCTTCATTGCGGCGGGCGCGGGCGAATGATCGGAGGCCACCATTGGTATGTTGCCCGAGAAGAGGTGTTGCCAGAGCGCCTGCTGTTCCGCCGGTGAACGAAGGGGCGGAGCGCACTTGGCGATAGCACCAAGCGCCTCCACATCGTCTGCGGTGAGGACCAGATAATGGGGACAGGTCTCACAACTCACATCAACGCCGCGTGTACGGGCCGCAGCCACCAGGCGAACGCCACGACCGCTGCTGACATGGACGATATGTAACGAGCAGCCGGTCTCCTCAGCGAAGAGAATCGCCCGTTCGATCGCTTCCAGTTCCGCAACTATGGGGCGCGAGGCGAGGTAATCGCGCACGCCGGTTCGCCCCTGCTCCTGAGCGCGATGTGCAAGCGCAGCCGTGATCTGATCGTTTTCTGCGTGCACCGCCACGATCAGGCCGTGCTGGGCGGCTCGCTGCATGCCTTCATAGAGCGTCATGTCATCTACAGCCTGGAAGTCATCGATACCGCTGTTGCTCATAAACGCCTTCAGACCGATGACGCCGCATGCAGCCAGCTCTTCCAGCCGCTCCAGATTGCCCGGTACCAGCCCGCCCCAGAGCGCGAAATCGACATAAGAGCTGGCCTGGGCTGCCTGCAGCTTGAGTCGGAAACTCTCTGCATCCAGGGTGGGAGGCGTAGAGTTTAACGGCATATCGAAAAACGTGGTGGTGCCACCAGCTGCCAAAGCTCGCGTTCCCGTGGCGAAGCCCTCCCAGTGGGTGCGGCCTGGCTCATTGAAATGAACATGGGCATCGATCACGCCCGGAAAAATGTGCAGGCCGCTGGCATCGATTTCTTCTTTCGCGCTCCCCGACAGTTCTGGCGCGATGGCGACGATCTGTTCGTCAGCGATGGCGAGATCGGCCTGACTGACGCCCGTAGTCGTTACCAGCGTGCCGTGTCGCAAAAGAAGGTCGTATTGGGTCATGGGTGCCTCGCTTTCATGCTAAGAGCGCCAGGAAGCGTTCGACTACCTGTATCGCGCAGGCAACATCTTCAACTTTCACAGCTTCGGCGGGATGATGACTGATGCCGCCGCGACAGCGCACAAACAACATCGCTACCGGTGTCAGCTTGCTCAGGATCACCCCATC
>JAICIM010000081.1 GCA_025928885.1 Ktedonobacteraceae bacterium
CCCCGGGGCAACGACTCTCCCCCTCATCATTTGCTGGTTTATTGCTCAGTGCGGCTGGGCAAACTATAGGATGCGAACGTGAAATGATCCCGGAAGCCCAGATCACGAGCCTGACGCAAAGCCGCTAGCGTTATTGCCATTGCCAGCCCTTGACGCCTCATCTGTGGGATCGTGGCTATGCTGTAAAGCCCTGCGATCCCTGCATTCAGCAAGAGAATCGAGATTGCTGCACATTACCCATAGTGTCTTTTCAGGCCGATCTGTATGCGTATTGCCTATCCTTAGATACTTGACAAATAGCAAATGTAATGTTATCCTGTCAAATAGAGCAATGGACAGATACGTACCAGGCCAGAGAGATGGCGGGTACCATGTTTACCCGTGGGGCGCAGCGGCGTGCGCACGGTCGCGATCGACCGGGATCAGGGGTTCGACTCCCTTCGCGGGTGCCAATGGTTTTTGAGATGCAAGCCAGATCAGCAGTGTGCTGGCCTGTTTCATCTCATAAAAAGCCGTGCCTTCTTTTTCCACAGCTTTCTCGCCAACCCCTGGTGACGCTCCCTGCCTCGTTGCTTCCATCTCTACTATAAATCGATGAAAGGACGGTGCCATCAGACAATGGCAAAGCGGAACTTTGAGCGGACCAAACCACATGTGAACGTAGGAACCATCGGACATATCGATCATGGCAAGACCACCCTGACGGCGGCGATTACCAAAGTGCTGGCCTCGGTTCACCTTGCGAACTATGCAGCTTTTGACCAGATCGACAGAGCGCCCGAGGAGCGCCAGCGCGGCATCACCATCTCTATCTCCCATCTGGAGTACGAGACGGAGAAGCGCCACTACGCGCATATCGACTGCCCGGGCCATGCCGACTACATCAAAAACATGATCACCGGCGCGGCCCAGATGGACGGCTCGATCCTGGTGGTCAGTGCGCCCGATGGTCCTATGCCGCAAACTCATGAGCATGTACTGCTGGCCCATCAAGTTGGCGTACCGACGATCGTTGTTTTTCTCAACAAAGTCGATATGCTGGATGACGAGGAGCTGCTCGAACTTGTTGAGCTTGAGGTCCGCGAACTGCTCTCCAAACACCAGTTTCCGGGCGATGATCTCCCCGTTGTGCGTGGCTCGGCCCTCAAAGCGCTTCAGAGTAAGGGCGATCTCTCGCGCAATGATCCTGACACCCGCTGCATCTGGGAGCTGCTGGACGCGGTAGACACGGCCATTCCAACCCCCGTTCGCGCACTGGATCAGCCGTTTCTGATGTACGTGGAAAACGTCTACAGCGTGCAGGGACGCGGCACCGTTGCAACCGGACTGATCGAGCGCGGAACCATCAAAGCTGGCGAGACGATCGAGATTGTTGGTTTGCAGGAGGAGCGCCGTAGCGCCGTAGTCACCGGCGTTGAGATGTTCCATCAGATCCTCGATCAGGGAGGCATCGCTGGCGACAATGTTGGTTGCCTGCTGCGCGGCGTGGCACATAGCGAGATCGAGCGCGGACAGGTGCTGGTCAAGCCTGGATCGATCAGGCCGCATACAACTTTTAAGGCGCAGGTGTATGCCCTTTCCAAAGAGGAGGGAGGCCGTCACCGCCCCTTCTTCAGTGGCTATCAGCCGCAGTTTTACCTGCGCACCACCGATGTCACCGGCACAATCAAGCTGCCAGAGACTATCGATATGGTGATGCCGTGCGATACCGTTGAGCTAACGATCGAACTGCGCCAGCCAATCGCGCTGGAAGAAGGGGTCAAGTTCGCCATTCGCGAGGGTGGACACACTGTTGGTGCTGGCTTCTGCACCGGCATCATTGCATAGCCCACGCTCTTCGCCCAACGCGACATCCCTTGCGGTTGTCGCGTTGGTTTTTATTTAGCCAGCATACATCATTTGTAGAGCACTGATCGATGGCGCGAAGAAGTAGCCACCGCCGGTTGGAATCACCCACTCGTCCTTCGTTGTCAGTGTGGGAGCCTGATTGCCGGCGAGCAGCAGCTTTGCCGTCCGTTCGCGTGTCCCGCCGCCATTTTGCCCGATCACCAGATCGAAGCCGGTGCCACCATCTTTAAAGTCGGGATCATTCGCCCAGAATTGCGAGGCGAACTCGAACTGATTCTCGATCGAGGTCTGGTACGAGACGAAGAGCAGGCCGCGCTCACCACTATCGGAGATCGGTTGTTCGATGGTGGACGAAGACGGTTCACCAAAAGGCAGGCCGCGCCGCAGCAGGCGATGCTTTTGCGTATCCGCTGCGCTGGTCTTGCTCTGCTGTTCGGGATCAGTCCCGGAGCCAGCTGGCGTGATATCGTCGCGTGGATAGGTTTTGCGAATATGCGCAAAGGCCGGACAGAGCAGCCCCTGCTGATCCTCGGGAGCTGGTGGGAACGTCTGTCCGGTGACACTGCAATGCCCGTCGCTGCCCGGTGTAGCCCCCGTGTCGGGAGGCGTCGTATCGGCGTGGAAGTACTGAAAATTGTTGTTGGCGCAATCGTTTTGCCCCAGCGCGGGAGTATCGGTCTCGCCGCTCCGCAACAGGGGTGCGCCACTTTGCCAGCGTCCAACCACTTTCGCACCCAGCAGCTCCGGCGCGATGCCCAGATCTTGCGCCGTCTTGTGGAGAAACGTGTGTAAGGCTCCCACATCCTGGCGCAAACGCCGAAAGACCAGAAACGAGCCATTTCTGGCCCAGTCCGGTCCGGCGTTGACGACATCTCCCGGTTCCTCGATCGGCTTGCCGGCATCCTGTCCCTGATAGCCAAAGACGAATTCGCCCGGCCAGAGCAGCTCCTGTCCCGGTTTGCCGTGGTTGGGATTGAGCGGGTTCTGGCGCGGCGTCAGCACGTCTGTCGCGTCGGTGGAAACGAAGCCGCGTATGCCCGGTTGCGAAACGCCATCCAGAAAGCCAAAGTGCTCATGTCCCGCGAGTGCGCCCGGCAGAATGCTCCCCTCCTCTTTGCGCAGGAGGGAGACGCCCGCTTGCGCATCGTGTATGCTCTGTTCTAGCTCCGCAACCTGATCGAGCAGGTCGTCGCGGTCGTCGCTCTGCACAATTACGATGATGTCGGCCTCGTTCTGCGTCCCTCCAACGACCCAGTTATTGGGGTTGCCCTCCGCATGCACATCCGTGGGATCTCCCAGCACCGATGCCTGCTTCACCATGCCATTTTTGAAGGATTGATCGCTAAAATCCTTGCGCTTCACGTCGTTGGGCGTCCCGGCTGTCAGCGCTACCAGCGCCTGATAAGAAAGCGCGATATTGACCCACGTTGCCTGGATCGCCTTCGTGTCGCGTCCACGCCGCACACGCAGCGCCTTGAAGAGGCGATTAAAAGCCAGCACCTCCTCAGCGGTGGCGATCAATGGTGCCAGCTCCTTGAGCCAGGCTTTACAGGGTGTAACTTGCTCTATTTTGAGAAAAAGCAACATCTCATGATCTTTGAGAAAACCGGGCAGGATGTTGCCCTGAATCTGATCGACCTCAAGGTGTGGCTCTGGAAATGCGCTGCTGGCTACGTCAGGATGTGCTTGATCGGCAACCTGACGTAATGGCGCTGCTGCGGGTGCCTCACGAGGCGGGGTGTTCTGGCTTGTATCTACAACCGTCATAACCAGCTCCTCATTGATGACATCTAAAATGTACACATATCTATATATACTACCAACGCCGCTCACGGACTTTTTTTGCTCTACACTATGTGAGCAAGTCTGATGGTGAGCAGTTGTTGTGACTCCATTTGCTAACCTCGTCCGTATTATAGAATAGAATATTCCCTGACAGTCAGGTGGAGAAGAATTACAATAAAATCATTATAATGAGGAGGTGGTAGTACGGCAGCTTGTATTCTTGTCGTCAATGATGATGTATCGATTCTTGAGTTGTTTCGTCTCATTCTCGAAGAGGAAGGATATGAGGTTCATCTTTCTAAAATCGCGTTCGAAGAGGTGCGGGATGTGGAGAAGCTGAATCCCGATTTGATTATCCTGGATATTAAGGTAGGTCATCATAACGAAGGGTTGTTGTTATTGCAGCAGTTGAGAATGTATCGTCCAACGATGAAAATCCCTGTTCTCATCTGCACGGCAGCCATTTCAGTTATTCTTGAGCAGGAAGAGACCCTGCAACGTAAGGGTATTCCTGTGCTATATAAGCCATTTGACGTGGATGAGTTGGTCTATCTGGTCCAACAAAGTCTTTTGCCTGACGAGACGAAAGGTCGCTAAAAGCAGGAAGGCGACTATTGTATTGTGATAGTCGCCTTCCTGCTTTTATTCTTCCACCAGTCGTTCGGTAACTTCCAATAGTTCATTGAGTTCAAACGGTTTCTTCAGATAATAGATCTGTCGCTGCTCTATCTCGTCAACCGGCGCGTTTGCACTGATAACCAGCGCTGGAACCTCCTCTAATCCAGGTTGGCAGTGTAGTCGATCATACAATTGGATACCGTTCATCCCTCCGGGCAGTTGATAATCGAGAATCAGGAGATGTGGCCTCGTCTCCTCAACTATCTCCAGTGCCTTATATCCATTATCTGCTAGAATAGCTCTATAGAATAGTTCCTCCTCGATAATGCTCACCAGCAGAGAACCGACGTTCCTGTCATCTTCAACAACCAGCACTGTCCTCGTATCGGCCTGTTCCTCTTGTCTTTCTACCATCATCTCATCTTCCTTCTCTTGTCCTCTCCTACAACTAAATATACTCATCAATTTTATCATCACTCTAGTGAAAGAATTTTAATCGAGGTGATTTCTAATTAGAAAGTAAGTATACAATGTTCCTTTCCGGCTGTACAGAGAAAAAAATAAGAATCGTATTAATATAGAGGCATGCTCCGTCTGGGGCCGGAACCATCTTTGATTGGGATCATTATTTCAGCACCTCCTATATTTTGTGCTTCTGGAACAACTGACTTTAGTATCATACGATTCTAGAGGGGTATGCTGAAACCCTCCTTACCACGTTGCTCTCTTTCGCTTTTTGCCCCATGCTGCTATAATTCATACCATCATGCAGACATAGCGTTTTTTTCGCGAAGGGATCGCGATGGCTTTTAGCAACTATTACCAGATACTCGGCGTCTCTTCCAGCGCCAGCGAGGAAGAGATCAAAGCTGCCTATCGACAACAGGTGAAACACTATCACCCGGACACCAGTAGTGAGCCGGATGCCGCCGCTCGCTTTATTGAGCTGCACGCTGCCTACGAACTGCTGAGCGATGCCATCAAACGCCAGGAGTATGACGAGTTGTACGGGCTGGGCGTCGGTGGGACCGTCGTTCCTGGCACCGTCAGAGCTGGTCGTCGCCACGCCATCCCGCATTACGTCCCGGCTGCTCCGGTGGTGATTCAGATGAACCCCATCGTCTATTCTCTGGCTGCCGAAGAGGTCTATACACTGTTCCGCCAGGGCGTTTTGCGCGGAAGAGCGCCTAAAATGGAGAGTACCGCCTATTACTGTCATCGCTGCCAGCACCGCTGGTTCGTCTTCCTCCCGCCAACAAACTCGCGCTCGGCACCGCCGCCACCTCCACCAGCGCCCACCCGGTGTGCACACTGTCAGGCCGCCGATTGGAGCGAGTTTCTGCTGTTGCGATGTCGCCATTGCTCTGCCGTCTTTGAGGCTGAGGGGCCGTTGCGCGAAGAGCTACCGCCCGGTCGCCTCTTCTTCCCTTACACCCTCTTTCCCCAATGCCCCTATTGCCAGAAGCCGCACTGGTGCATGGCCGAAGAGTTGCGCCTGGGAAATACTCAGAGCGAACCGGCCTCTTAAATAATCCCAGCCTTTTATGATCCATGTCGTCTTGACATCATCGCTATCAATCCTGTACAATTCATATATGAATGAAATTGAGGATGAGAGAGACGCGCAGATCTTTCGTCTGATTGCGCTGCTGTATCGGATCGAAAAAATAACGGATGCCCATATCAACGCGCTGTTCCAGCCCATCCAGTTGACGTGTGTACAACATCTGGTGCTGAAGCTGCTGATCGAGGCGGGGGAGCCGCTGCCGTTGGGACAGATAGCGGAAAAGCTGCACTCCGTTCGCTCAAATGTGACCCAGATGATCGACCGTTTGACATCTGAGGGATTGGTGGAGCGTGTCTTTGATCCGGCGGATCGGCGGCGCGTGCTGGCACAGATCACGGAAGAGGGTCGCCGCCGCTTCGATGCCACAAGCCAGATCGAAGCCCTGGTGGAGCAAGAACTGCATGCCAACTTTACCCGGCAGGAGCGCGATCAACTCGTGACGCTACTCAGCCGCCTTGAAGCGCTCTGGAGCTAAACTTTTTTTGCCTGATAGTTCACATCTGTATAGTATAGATGTGAACATTCTAAAGTGGCTGCTCTATCTCAACCTTCTCAATGAGAATCGTTTATTGTCGTCATCATGACGTAATGGAGACAAGTTGTATGAATGCTGAAATGAATACTGGCAAAACTTCTGTGCTGGTCATTGGCGCAACGGGTATGCAGGGCGGGGTTGTCGCCCGTAATCTCTTAGCTCATGGACATCAGGTTCGCATCCTCACCCGCAACCCTGATGGCCATGCGGCACAGCTTCTGGCGCAGGCGGGCGCGGAAGTGGTGCAGGGCAACCTGGGCGATTCTAACTCGCTTGATGTGGCGCTGCGTGGTATGGTGGGAGTTTTTTCGGTGCAGCCTGCGGAGGCCGTCCTGGATGATGCGGAAGAGCTATACGCTTCTGCCCTGGTGCAAGCTGCGCTTAGAGCCGGGGTTCGCCAGTTCGTTCACACGTCGGTTGCCGGAATCGAGCGAACGGCGCGTGAGGATGCCCCTGCTTCGCTACTCCATTATTGGGCGAAAAAGAGGGCCGTCGAAGAAGTTGTGCGCAGTGCTGGCTTTGCTGTATGGACGATTTTGCGTCCTGCCTGGATCATGGAAAATATGATTGAACCGACGGTGCGTTTTATGTTCCCAGCACTCAGGAACGGCGAACTTATCACGGCTTTTCATGCTGAGACGCGCATAGATATGATTGCTTCTGACGATATTGCCGCGTTTGTTCGTGCAGCCTTTGAGCATCCGTCCCTCTTCTCCGGCAAGCATATCGCGTTGGCTGCCGTTTCGCCAACAATGGGCGAGGTTGCTGCAACCCTGAGCAGCGTTACGGGCAAGCGTGTGATCTCGCTCGCTCTCAGTCCTGACGAGGCGATGGCGCGGGGTTTGCATCCTAATGTGGTTGCTTCGCAAAATTACCTGAATCGTGTAGGCTTTGAGGTTGATATCGAGGCATTGAAACGGTACGGCATTCCACTGACGACCTTTGAGCAGTGGGCGTACAAACATCGTGACTCGATCATCATCGATTGAGCATGACGCTCGCTTTGGGCAACTGACTTCATTTTTTTAAATAAAAGGCAGAGGGTGTGGGCAACCCTCCATGACATCCAGAAGAGAGGAGAACCGGCATGCGGGAAAATAGCGTTTAGCGCATTGCCGGCACTCCGCCTGGATCGGTGGATACGATAAATGCTTCTCTTCCATCTGTTGCCGCACGGTACGCATCAGCCTGACCATCGTTAGTCCATTCGCCATCGCGTCGATAACGAAACTGATACGAGCGGCGGACCTCCAGATCCAGGGTAAATGTCCAAGTCCCCTGATCCGTCTGCCGGAATGGGTGGGATGATTGATTCCAGTCGTTGAAATCTCCCACCAGATAGATATTATCCGCCCATATGCTGCCCGGAAGCATAAAAGTTACACGCGCTACAGGTCTTCCGTCCACTTCCGTAAACGCTTTGCGTATCATACAACCCTCCAATCTTGTCGGAACATATACACATTTTTGCGATCTCTAACAATAGACGCGCCGCCATCAATTCTATTAAATGCCAGAACACCAATTTTTCGGTTCTCAGAGGATATAGAAAAGGACACGTTGTATCTGGCTATCAGGTTACACTATTTTTCGCCCGTTCCCAGAAGGGTTGATATCTGCTCACAAGTGTGCTATCCTGGTTTTATCATATCTTTTCAAGAGAGGGATCTATGGCTCAAGCGACCACATTCGTTGCCATCTGGCTCAACGCCGCGCATAATCTGGCAGTCGCCCACAGCCGTATGCTGCCCTTTTTTCTCCACTTTTGATCCACTTCGACAGACATTTCTTCGCTTTATAAGCAAAAAGGTGCAGATCGTGGGCGACTGCCTGACTCGACCACACGATATATACAGGTAGCGCGTTACTTTGCATTTCTGCATTTTTTGTACATATAAAGGAGAAGAAACATGTCTGACCAACAAGGTGAACAGACATTTTATCGGTATCTATTAAACGAGTATCAGCAGCCCTTTGCCTGGGGTGACTGGTCCTATCTGAAGGGGCGTTGGCTAGAGTTGCCAATGGAGCAGCCCTGGAGCTATGTCGATCGTGTTGTAGAGGCGATGCGGTCGGTGCAAACGGTGCTCGACATGCGGACCGGCGATGGGAGCATGTTTGTCTCGTGCATTCGTCAGCAATCGCATTCCATGCAACTCTACGCCACCGAGGGTTACGCGCCCAGTCTGGCCCTTGCGCGTCAGCGTCTCGAACCGCTGGGAGTCACCGTCTACGCTGTTGCTGATGAATCCCTGCCCATCGCTGACGAAGCCCTCGATCTGGTCGTCAATCGGCACAGCAGCTATGATCTACGCGAAATCAGGCGTGTTCTCAAGCCGGGCCAGCGCTTTATCACGCAACAGGTCGGCGATCAAACCAATCTGCGCCTGCACGAGCTGTTACGCACCCCGCGCCATCTGACCGGAAACGCGCAACCCTGGAATCTTGCCATCGCTGTGCGAGCTATTGAGCAAGCAGGCTGGCAGATCGTCGAGCAGCGCGAGGGCTTTCCCACGACCCGCTTCTACGACGTGGGGGCCATCGTCTATTACCTCAAAGCCATCGCCTGGGAGATCCCGGATTTCACCGTCGAGCGCTACTTTGACAGGCTCGTCGCTCTTCGCCCCCTCATCGAGCGCGACGGTTATCTCGACGTAGCCTTCCACTCATTCTTTATCATAGCGCTTGCATAATCCATAATCACGCGACTTTATCGTGCCTGACTCACCATTCTCAATGGGGCCACGAGCGCGATAAAGTCGCACGGCTACGACAAGCTGGTTTATGCTTCGGCCTTCGTGCCGGTTACTGTTAGCATGTTCCAGACGCCGGTGAAGTCTTTGGCATGCATCTCGATCAGCATTTCCTGATAGAGCTTCTCAAAGTCTTCCTCGCTGATGAGGCCCGTCTGAATGAAGAGGGGACGCGCCATGTGGTAGGCGACCTCAAAGTTGCGGTACAGATCGCCCCATGCCTCCGTTTCGGCGGAGAACTCTATGGCGTGTCCGATCAGCTTGACATTTTGATATCCCGCGTCACGAAATAATCTTGGCAGCATATGGGTCGTGTTGGCTGTGCGGTTGCCAACGGGGAAACCAAGTCCGGCCCGCAAACTGCCCTCAAACATCATTTGCCCCATTCGATCAAGCGCGGGGCTGCTGGTAACACCAAGATCGATCGGTTCTGTAATCTGGAGCCTGCCACCGGGACGAAGAAGGCGCGTGCATTCCGCAATAAAGCGCGGCCAGATCTCCCGCAGCAAGGAACCAATCAGCAATCGACCGTTCACCAGATCAAAGGCACCATCGGGAAATTCCAATGGCTGATTGAAATCCATAACGCCAAACGAGGCGTTGGTGAGTTGCTGGCTACGAGCGCGTGCATTGGCATAATCAACCATCGGGCGACCAATATCAACCCCGGCAGCCTCGATCTTCGGATGCTCAAAGGCGACATCGAGCACCCAGCCACCGGGACCGCAGCCCAGATCTAACACATTACGCAACGTTGCAATTTCGGATGCCGACACCCCTTGAAATACTCCCCCCATCGCTTTTGTCAGCAAGCGATCCTGGTGCGTCAATCGCGCCAGTTCTTCGGAGCTATCCGGGTCGAACACATAATTATTTTTGGATGACGCCATCGTGGTCCTCCTGTTATGCTGTTCTCTCTATTGCTTCATATCAAGATCATATGCGAAAAAGGTTGCTTTGCCAATACATCGCAATGAATCAATCTGATTATACAAGCAGTACACTCTGTAAGCAAGTAGGTACTGTTGATGCCCAGAACTATTTAAACCGCGTCGCCAGCGGGAGCTTGACTTTCAATGCCGCCGTCTGTATACTCTCCCTCGATTAGAAGGTATGAACAAGTTGTTGAGGGGCGCATAACAATGAACAAGGAACTGGAAGGAGAGGTCTATCCCTTTTCCAGTTCCTTGAGTGTTGTGGTGTGGTATCAGTTAGTCCTACGCGTCATAGATGTCATCATAACCTTCATATCGTGGTGGGTTTAGTTGCTGCGCTATTTTATCTCTTAAATCTTGCCATGCTTTATTTAAATTATTTACATCTTCTTCATGTCCACCAACCATAGTGTGAAATGAGTATAAATCGAAATTTACAGCTATATCAGATTGTCTATACCTTATTTTCCCTTGCCTTTCATAGTCTGACTCGAAATCACGTGTAAGTCTCGCAATCTGGTTATACTGAATCGCCTGTAAACGTCCAGCCTCGGCAGACAACTCACCTGCTACATACTCGCTAGCATCGGGGATTGTCCTCATCCAGGCTTCTATGTTGCTTAGAGCACTTTGATAGTGGGTATCTATCGTGCCAACTAGACCTGCGAGCGTAGCCTTTAATTCGTCTACTCTGTATGTTAGTGCGTTTTGCAATGCCGGTCGTTGCTCTCCGGCTAGTGTGGCTTGTAAATTTTCCCACTGTTTTGCTTGCTCTGTCTTGCCGTGTCGGTCTTTCTCTAGCAGGTGATTCACCTTTGGCCTGTATGCGCTGATGGCACTTGCTAGTTCTACTAGACTAGCTCCCTGATCGAGGAGGCCACCCCAATATGTCTCAAATTCATTATTCATTGCATGATAACTATAAAGATCCTGCATTCTCTCTCGATAGGAGGTGGTATCCATGCGAGTGATGTTGCCGAAGTTGTCTATCTCCTCTCTGGTAGTATCGTAAAAAGCTCCTGCATCTCTCGTTATGGCTTGGATATCCCGCCTTAATTTGGCTAAATTTTCCCCTATTTCCCTTCTCTTCGCCTCGTCTGGGTCAACAAAATCTTTCACCTTCTGTACTGCTTCTTTAAATTTACCCTTACCCCTTTTTCCACCACCACCTCGTAAGCTTAGAGTACTATCCGTCTGAGGTCGTGCAAAATCAGTATATGTTGAAGAGCGTTCTGCTTGAGATGGACCACCCACTTCGGTATACAGCACGCCATCTCGTTGTACCAGCTGCGTTTGCTCGCTATTTCCTTGCTGATGACCGTGTTGATTAAGACGTTCTAGGGGATGTCTGGGCATAAGTACCTCCTTGTGTTTCAAGGCCCACGTCTTAGACAGATTGTGGTTGTATAAGGCGGGAGCCAAACTGGCTACAATGGCCCTAAGCCTGTTGAGCGCTTCTGGCCTCTGGTGAGTATCTATCCGTTGCAACCACCGCTGGGTATGAGAAAGATGGTGCCTAAAGGGAAAGACGGCCAATGTATGGATACCAATTGGCTCGTCTCGTCCTGGTTCGTTGGAAACAAGCGGTGTTTCCACAAAAGTATATCATAACCGATATGAGTTTTCAATACTTAGGATAGTTACTTACCAAAAGTAATCTAAGTGTATCTCCTACAATACACTTTTATTAGTATCTGAAATATGTGTAGCTGCATATAGTACATGTTTGCAGGTGTCTGGATGACTCTTTCCCTCCCATTCCCACTTTCAATAAATTTTCAATCCACGAGTGCTATCCTCATGCTGATGAGAAGGCGTTTCTCTTCAAGAAAAGTCCAGGAACAGCATAACAAGCAACCTGTATAGACATCTCTATTGGAGATACAGTATGTCTTTGAAAACGACACTTTCTTCACCAGTTGTACAGATACTCGCACGCATCCTGCTACCGATACTCTTTATCCTTGCGCTTGTGCTGCGGGTCTCGCTCTACCATATACAAACCAGCGACTATAACTTTTTTGTCAGCCAGTGGTACGATTATATCCAGACACACAATGGCTTTGCGGCCCTCAGATACGAGTTCGCCAACTATAATGTTCCCTATCTCTACCTGATTGCTATTCTAACCTACCTCCCCATCCCCAAACTGATCGCGCTCAAAAGCCTCTCGGTGGCCTTTGATCTGGTGCTGGGCCTCTTCACATACCTGATTATCGGCCTCAAATATCCCCGCTCTTATGCCGCGATCATTGGGGCGCTGGTCGTCCTGTTTGCGCCGACAATCTTCATCAATAGTGCGGCCTGGGGACAGTGCGACGCGATCTATACCGCATTTTGTCTCGGTAGCCTCTACTTTTTGCTGAAAGATCGACCTGCCTGGGCCTGCGTCTTTTTCGGTCTGGCCCTTGCCTTCAAGCTCCAGGCGATCTTCTTTGCTCCGATCTTCCTGATCGTCCTGCTGCGCAAAAAGATGGCCCTGCAACATCTTGTCCTGATCCCCGCCATCTTCCTGCTGCTGCTCCTGCCCTCCTTCATCGCCGGTCGCGATATTGGTAGCTTGCTGAGCATCTATAGCGACCAGATCACCACGGGTGGCGTCGGTGGCGGCGTCACTACCACGTTTAATGGCGGTGGTAGCGGTGGTGGCGGCGACAGGCAGGGACCGCCTCCCAATAACGGCGGCGTGTTTGGTGGACAGAATAATGGTGGTCAGCGTCCCTTTAATGGAAACGGCAATCAGGGTGGCGGCCCGAACAATGGTGGTCAACGCGCTTTTAATGGTGGTGGCGGCAGACCCAACGGTGGCGGCCCACGTGGTGGCATGAACGGCGACAATTTCTCTTTTTCGACCCTGACCTATAACGCAGCCTCATTCTATCAATGGCTGCCCAATAACTTGCCCGGCTTCTGGAAATGGGTCGGCATCGCCCTCGCCGGACTCTCCGTTGGCGGCGTCAGCCTGCTCGTCTGGAAGAGCCAGCAGCCGCTCACGAAGGCCATCTTGCTCAAAGTTGTGTTCACCTTTGCTCTGCTCATCCCCTTTTTCTTGCCAGAAATGCATGAACGCTACTTCTACCTTGCCGACGTGCTCTCGATCATCTACGCCTTCTACTTCCCACGCTACTTCTATGTACCCGTGATTATGCAGGCGAGTTCGCTCATTGCTTACGCACCCTACATGCTCAATCAGCACGTTATCAGCCTGAGCTACGCCTCCTGCGGCGTTCTGCTGCTCAGCATCATTGTCATCGCCGATCTTGTCGTGACGCTCTATCCCAACATCCGCAGGAAAACGGCTGAGCGGGAGCTGGTCGCAGAAACGCCCACCGCCGAATTTTCGGATGCCGTGCTCAACCATGTGAAACAATAGCGCTCCGGCTCCGTGCATCCGTCATTTCTCGCATATGGTACACTGAATAGAGAAGAGCGTTGCATTGAGTCTCATTGATCGATAATTCCTTGTGGTTCGTTGTTACATGAGAAATGGAGAACCATTTCCGCACAGATTAGTAATCATGCAACAACGAACTGCAAGGGGCTACAATGAATTCACTGAAATTGGAGCGAATTTCATGCAAAATCGAACCTCTCTCCGTTCGTTGGCCTCTTTTGAGAGCTATCTCCTCACGAAGCGCCTGTTCAGCGGGTTTCTCCACGTTCCCATCATCGCCCCGGCCTTTCTCAGATATATCTATCGCCGGGCCGAGCGCCACCAACGCCCCTTGATCGCCAGTATCAACGTCGTCAATCGCTGCAACCTGCACTGCGCCGGCTGCTACTGGACGCGTACCGAGCGTGAAGAAGACCGTCAGGAGCTATCGATTGAGGGTGGCATCCCGCTGCTGCATAGCCTGTGGGAGAAGGGAGCACGCCAGTTTTTATTTATCGGCGGCGAACCGATGACGGAGCGCGAGAAAGTCGAACAATGGGTGCGCGAGGTCGCCCAACTCGGTGGCATCTCGACCGTGATTACCAACGGCACCTATGGCCTGCCCGCTCCCGGCGAGTGGCCGCGTACCCACTATTTCGTCTCCTGCGATGGCGACAGAACAGGCATGAACCGCGTACGTGGCTTCGACGCGGTGCATCAAACAAACGTCTTTGAATTGGTGAAATCGGTCGCGGCAGGGCGTAAAGACGTGATGCTGGCTATGACCATCAATAAGCTCAACGCCGATCGCATCGAAGCCTTTGTGCGCGAGGTGGCGACCTGGGGCATCGGTGGCACCGTCTTCTCGTTTGCCACGCCCAATGTTGGGGATCGCCAATCCTTCTATCTCTCCACCGAACAGCGCGAACAGGCCGTACAAGAACTGCTGCGGCTTAAGCGCGAGTTTAAAGATTTTGTGGCGATGGGCAGTCGGTCCATAGAGTTGTTGCGCCCCTCCGAAGTGGATAAGTGGTCGCCACGCTGCCCGACCTTTGCCGCGCAATCCATCCGCGCCGATGGACAGCCCCTTGAGCGCTGCGTCTTTGGTCCCACCGGCGATTGTTCGCGCTGCGGCTGCAATATCTCCACGTCGTTTGTGGCCTTGCGCGAAGGCGATAGCGAGACCGCCCGCTTCGTCACCTTCCCGGCCCGCATGGCTGGCATCTCCTGAGCCTGTTGTAGCACCAATCACCCGGGGTTGGTGCTACGAACTCTGCCTCGGTATATCTCAACTATGGCGTTAACCATAGGCCCAGCATAACGAAAGATGCAATCACCAGCAGGAGCACGATTACGAACAGTCCCGTCAGATAGTTTGCGCCATCGGGCCACTGTCCATAGCGCCGGTAACGGGGATAGAGCGGATCGTAGCAGACGGGAACCTGCGTTCCGGGCTGGATCACCTGATCCACCTTGATTTCTCGCGCTCTGTTTGGCTCCTCAAAGGCGCAAAAACTAACGATGGATACTGTATATCTGCTGCCTCCCTTTGAACGCCGTTCCTCATGCCTGACGACCGTTCCTTGCGTGACCACCCCGCGCTTCCCGAGCGCGTAGAGTCGCCACACGGTCCAATCAAGCAGCAGATAGACGGTAATCGCAAATGCGCTGAAGCAGGCCAGGCATAGGATATAGGTGCTGATGGCATCTGACATGCTATAGCCGTAGAAGACGAGAAACGCTTTTTCTGGTCCTGTCGGATTGTACCAACACGTCGTCGTCTCCCCAATCTGATAGCGATCTACAACTTCCCGAGCCTCGCTGGATGAGGAATAGCCCGTTTGCTGAGGCCCATCGAAACCGCTTGCCGACGCCTGCTCACCGCCCGCTGGATGCACCGTATACGAGAGTTGGGGATAATAGGTGATGTCGGTGATATGGCCGTGTTTGTCCTTGCTCACATGTTTGTCCACCTGCTTATCAGTAATCGTGCAGGTGCCTTGTTGATAGGTGCTGTAAACGGC
>JAICIM010000122.1 GCA_025928885.1 Ktedonobacteraceae bacterium
GCAATTGTTTTACCCCTTGCTTGTTGGAGTCTTCGGTATAGTGGATATAGGGAGCTGAGCTTGCAATCTCGCTGTGACCCGGCTGAGTCACACAATGATCCTATCCATGCCCTTTACCCCCCTGCTCGGTTCCCTTTCCTTCTTTCTCTCCCTAAAATCGCCATTATTTTTCCTTAATAATATACGTTTTCCGTTTGCCAGTAAATCACTCCAATTTGCCCAAACGGAAAAACGGCAGCCTGATTTCTGGGAAGCTGCCGCACCGGCATTTTCAGCGCTCCTTCATCAGGTCTATGCTGCTGCACCTCCAAAGGTACATTTGACGGTACAGCAGCAACCGCTCTTATTAGCGCCATTCCGCTCAGTACGTTGAAATCCAAAAGTTACTAAATACATGTTCTTTCACTATTTCAAGCTGATGAAAAGTAAGGAGAAGCACTGATCGTTTCAGATATTGTGGTCAGTAAAAGCTGGTAATCATCTATATTCTCTGGCATAATAGAAAGGCAAAAAATATGATGTGAGAAGAGAAAGAGAGCGGGTATGACAATCTACTTTTACAGCATTCACGAAGCCCCATATGGCAGTTTCTCCAATTTCGCCCCGTACGGAATCGAGCTAGATGGCCTCTGGTGGCCGACGACTGAGCATTACTTTCAGGCGCAAAAATTTACAGACACTCCTTATGTAGAAAAAGTTCGTTGCGCATCCACTCCAAAGCAAGCAGCCGAGATTGGGCGTGATCGTCAGCTCCCCCTGCGTCTCGATTGGGAACGGGTGAAAGATGATGTCATGCGCCGCGCCGTTCTGCGCAAGTTCGAAACCCATGCTGCTCTTCGCGAGATCTTACTTGCCACCGGGGAAGAAGACATTGTTGAAAATGCAAAACATGATTATTACTGGGGCTGTGGGCAGAATGGCAGTGGCAAAAATATGCTTGGTCAAATTTTAGTTGAAGTACGAGCGATATTACAAAACAAACTGGATAAATGATGCTTATTCGTAGCCGCGCGATTTATCGTGCATATGTACTTGAGAGTTTGACGTGATAAATCGCGCAGTTACGACACGCCTGGAAGTATATCAGTACTCATGATCCCGCAATCGCCACAACCCGCGCATACTCTTTTAAGCGGGTCAGCAGCGTTGTCGCTCCTGTATGGGCATCCATAGCGTAGAAGGCATTATCGGCATAGAAGGTCAATGTATCATTGTTGAACCAGGGGCCGATCTCGATATAACGGGCAGAAGCGGTCGCCAATACCTGGGATTTACCAGCCGGCATAGTTGCTCCCTTCCCGGTGATATGCACCGTATACAGGGCGCTGTGGCGCGTAAAGGGGGCCTGATCCTCGCTTGAAAACAACACATATACCAGCGTCTGCCCATCAGGTGCAAAGCTGGGCGACATCACCCAGTGATAGGCAGAAAAGTTGGCGGCAGTACGCTGCGTCGGCAACACGACCTGAGCAGGACTCAAGGCTGTAGAGGGCGTCACCTCCAATGCAGAGAGCGCCAATCCATTTGCATAGTTAAGGGCAGCGATATCATCGGGTGTACTGTTATCCGTGGGAAGCGGCACAAAGCCGTTGGACGTTGAGTACAGAACAGTATTGCCAGCCTGGGTCAGCGGGATTTGAGGCGGATCATTGGTGAGCAAAGGCTGCGGTTCGCTTCCCCTCCCGCCTGCCACCGTCAGCGACCAGAGATTATATGCCACCGCCTGATGGTCGCCATAATCGTTGCTCAACAACAGCATCATCTGCCCAGCAACAGGCGTCGTCAGCGAGAACACACGGAAACAGGGACATTTCGTCGCCTCTTGTTGATAGACCTGTGAAGAGGAGGTGAGAGAGCCTGCATAGATACGAATCGCCCCCTTCCCATTGGCGGGGGCGGTACTCCACGCAATATCGCGGCCATCAGGAGCAAGGACCAGAGAGGTCACAACCTGATCGTCGGTAATGCTGGCAATCTGATGGGCAGCGCCGCTCTGCAAAATACTGGTGATCCACAAACCATTATTGCCGTTATACAGTAATTGATCGTTGGCAAGCAAAATAGGAGGCACTGCACGATTATAGCGATAGCCCGGAGCCTCGATCGCCTGGGGCGTTCCGTTCGGGACCATAACGCGATAGAGAGCATCCTGCTGGGCGTATATGATAGTGTGCGAACCAGAAAGCTGTAACGGAGCGGGAGCGGCGGCCCCCGGCAGTTGCACGGGCAATGCATTTTGCTGAACAGCTGTTGCGGTCAACGCCATTGGATCGGCGGGCGGATGGAGCAATTCGGGCGATTTCTCTACGAATAGCCCCGTAAAGGTCAGAAGAACCAACCCTATCACTGCTAATAGCGCAAGCATACTCCTACGCGAGAAAGGCGATTGTGCCTTGAGCTTTGCCGAATCGCTCTGTTCTTCGACCTGGACCGGTGGACGACTTATCTGCTGTGTCAAAGTGGCTACTTACTCCCAACATAATCTTATAACAACCATATAGTATACACTAAAGGCTCTCCGAAAAAAAGCTTCCTTTTTCGCACTTAAAAGCGGAAACCACCATCATATTCTGACATCCCCCGCTGTCGCGCTATCGCGTCTCTCATATACGTTCCAGCCCGGCGCGGCTTCGCACGAGAGATATGACGCTCAACAAAAGCGAGCGAACGAGCGTAGACCTCCTCGCGGTCGTGATCCTTCATAATCACATGATAGGAACGGCGCAGGATGAGCAGATGCTTCTCCTTTGAGCCAAGTAGCCGATAAATCTCTCGTCCATCGCGCATCGGGACCACATGATCGTGAACGGCGGTCATAATCAGCGCCGGCGCGGTGATGCGTGGCAACTCCTGACGCAATTGAGGGAGGGAGCGCAACATACTTTCGACAGGTGCCATCGGCGTCCAGCCATAGCCGCTCTGTGAATAACGCTTACGAGCAGCGGCATCACGAATATCCTCTCGGATAGTGGGGACCATAGGGCTAAGATATTGCACCAGGCGGACAGCAGGCAAGAGCCAGGGCCGCATCTGGAGAGGCGCACACATCGAAATCACGCCCGCCACCGGTTCATGGGCAGCAGTATGCAGGCAAAGCGCACCGCCCAGGGAATGGCCGATCAAAAAGACCATATCGCAGCGCTGCTTGAGCGCCTGTACCGCTTTGCGTACGGCCTGCTCCCATTCAGCCCAACCAATAGGAAACATATCGTCAACGCTCGTGCCGTGACCCGGCAGGAGCATATTTTCAACAAGCAGACCACGTGCAGTTAACAGATCGGCCAGTTCTACCATATCATGGCGACCGCCGTTTAAACCATGCACGAGCAAGACACCGGCAATATAGCGTTTTGTCGGTTTCGCAAATTTACGCGTATTATCCGAAGGAGGTTGTGATTGATTCATTATAGGTCCCTGCTTTACGGCGTTTTTCAATATAGGTTAGAATATACCAATATACGATAAAACGTCTAGAGAGATAGCCCAGTTGTGCAAAAAACCGCTCACTGGAGCGCGAAATTGCCCTCGATCTCCCCTTCCATTGTAACCAAATGGTCATGATGGAAGATATATACCATGTTTCTTGTTCTTCTATAATAATAGTGTTATATTCGCCCTATGAACACCCCATCCCATGCCGGGATGGGATCATTACTTATTAAGGAGCGCTCTGTGAAATTTTCTACGAAAGCGATTCATGCAGGTCAGGAGCCGGACCCGTCAACGGGTGCCATCATGACGCCAATTTATCAGACATCAACCTTTGCCCAGGCTGGCATGGGTGAACATAAAGGCTACGAATACGCGCGTACAGGCAACCCTACCCGTACCGCTCTGGAACAGTGCCTTGCCGCACTGGAAAATGGACAATATGGCCTGGCCTTCGCCTCCGGCCTGGCCGCCGAAAGTGCAGTCCTTAGCCTGCTCAGTTCCGGCGACCATATCGTCTCCTGCGATGACCTGTACGGCGGCACCTATCGCATCTTTGAGCGCATCATGGGCCGCTATCAAGTTCAAGCTAGCTATGTGACGGCCAGCAATACCGCAGAATACGAGCAAGCGATCCGTCCCAATACCAAATTGATCTGGCTGGAGACACCTACCAATCCCCTGCTCAGGCTAGCTGATATTCGCGCCATCGCCGAAATTGCCCATCGCCATAACATCTTGCTCGTGGTGGACAACACCTTCTCCAGCCCATACTTCCAGAAGCCTCTCGACCTGGGGGCCGATATCGTGCTGCATAGTACAACCAAGTATATTAACGGACATAGCGACGTAATTGGTGGCGCACTGGTCATGAATGACCAGAAAGTCTATGAGGCGCTCAAGTTCCATCAGAACGCGGCAGGATGCGTTCCCGGCCCCTTCGATTCCTGGCTCACCTTGCGTGGTATCAAAACGCTGGCGGTGCGCATGCGTCAACACGAAGAGAACGCCCAGGGAGTCGCTCGCTTCTTGCAAGAACATCCACGCGTGGAGAAGGTCTACTATCCCGGCCTGGCCTCGCATCCCGATCATGAACTGGCAAAGCGCCAGATGAGCGGCTTCGGCGGTATGGTCTCCTTCCAATTCAAAGGCGAGCTAGCCGACGTTGATCAGGTGGTCCGTCGCCTTAAAATCTTCACCTTTGCGGAAAGTCTCGGCGGCGTCGAATCGCTGGTCTGCCATCCCGCCAGCATGACGCATGGCTCCATTCCAAAAGAGATCCGCGAGGCACGAGGGGTGAACGATACCCTGTTGCGTCTCTCCATCGGTATCGAGGATAGCGAAGATCTGCTGGCCGATCTTGATCAGGCACTGGCTTAATATTCTTGCCACGTGTGTACAACAGCTATCATCAGAGAACCAGACCACTCCATAGTATGAAGCAGGTCTGGCTCTCCTACTCGCTCCGATACCATTGCCTGAAAATCTCACCAGCCCATTTTTATTCACCAATCCCTATTTTCCTATCCCTATGGTATGATTTTTATATGCCCGTTTGCGTTCTCCTTAATGGATACACATTGAGTTGATCACAAGAGGGAGTTTTGTGTCAACAAACTGGTAGTAATTCGTTGTCATATTAGGGCCACAATAAACGATTTTAAATAGAGAGACGCCCGTACGTCCGAATTTGTAGATATGCTTATGCATAATCTTTTACTCACTCTGCATAATAAGACCAGGAGGCTCATTGGCGATGGCATCTCCAAAAAAACTGACCACAAAAGGTCTTGTGGTTCTTACAACCGCTCTACTGCTCGCGGCGCTCCTCTTAAATGCCTGTGGTGACAACCCACAAACGCAACAGCAAGCGACGCAAAGCCGCAAGAGCTTCGAGCAAGAACTGGCGCATGCTCGCATGATCGGCACGCCCGAAGCGCAGCTGCAATCGATCATCAAGCAGGCACAACAACTGAATCAGACCAGCGCTCCTCTGACACTTTTCAGCAGTGAGCCAACAACGACATACTACGCGAATATGTCCCAGCGCTACACGATGCTGAAAATCCAGCTCCGTGGCCTGGAGATGCAGGTGACACAGCAGCTTGATTTTCAGGCCAATACAGACCTGCAAAATTTTGCGACCGTCCTGTCACAACGGCAGGCTCAGGGCTTTGTCGCCGCCAAAAACTTCGCCAATCAACTGACGCAAGATCAGGATCTCATGGCCCAGGCCCAATATCCTAAACATTACATGCAGATCAGTACAGATGCCAAAAGTGCCACGCAAGCTTTGCGCCTGATGGGGCCAACTTATGATGTACTTAATTCATTTCAGACCCTCATTCAACAGATGGAGGCATCAAAGATCGATGTCACCGCGCTCAAACAGCAAGAGCAATACGACGTTGAGCAGTTTCGCAAGGCAAACAGCCCAAACGACTTCATGAACCTGACCGATCAGATCAACGGTCAGGTCCAGACCTCGACGACCCTCTCAACTCAGGCCATTCCCTACGTTGGAGCTTCCAAACTCAAACAATTTAGTGCCGATATCGATCAGATGAAGCTCTACGGACAGGATACCGGGACCTATCAGCAACAACTGAATGCGGATCAGGTCGCACTCAATAAGGCCACAACGCTGCGCGATTTCTTGAAAATCTCCTCGCAGATCGATAGCCATATGAATGCCATCCAGATCCCGCTGCTCCAGGGTCGGGCAAACTACCTGTTGCAGCAATTCCATCAAGAGGTCAACAACTGGGGCAATACACATCAGTATCACGATGCCTACGATGGCACCTCATATCGGCTCGACTACGAATACGATCAGCAAGGGATCGGCTCAGACCTCGACTATCTTGTCCAGACGGCGGAAACTAAGGACGATTATCAGGCCGCCATCGATACAATTAACAACAATATGCAGCATCTCAAGGCGATGGAGGCCAATTACAGCGATACGACGCCCTGGAATCAGCCGCATGCCAGCGATACACAGTTGATGCAACACTATAATCTGAACTCGGGGCAGGTCATCGTGGTATCACTGATCGAGCAAAGCCTGCGCCTCTATCAAGATGGCAAGCTGGTGCAGTCCTTCCTGATTACCAGCGGACAGTATGAGAAACCTACCCCTCCTGGCTACTGGCATATCTTTGTGCGCCAATCGCCCACCAAATTCAAATCGAGCGAGCCAAAGGGATCGGCCTTCTGGTATCCTGATACTAATATCAATTACGCGATGGAGTACCGCGATGGCGGCTACTTCATTCATGATAGCTGGTGGCGTGTGGACTACGGCCCAAAGACGAACTTTCCACACGTCGATAGCGGCGGCGATCAGTCGTTTGCGGGCAGCGGCAGTCATGGCTGCATCAATATGCAGGAACAACAAGCCGCATGGATGTATGCACACACTGGCTATGGCACTCCGGTGATCATCTATTAAAAGGTCGGCAGCAGTAGCCCAAAGTCCGCGAGTTGTTTGACAGCTTCAAGGTTCTTCTGCTATAATCTACGGGCGTTCAGTCCGACACATGTGTCGGCGTTTTTGCGTGTCATAGTTTTTTTGATGTAACATGAATAAAGGCAGACATTCGGGGAGGAACCGTACTAAATATGCCAAATAATGCATCTGCGGAAAAGCGCATGCGCCAGGAACAGAAGCGCCGCGCACACAACCGCAGCGTTAAATCACTGGTAAGAACTCAGGTCACCAAAGCGCGTCAGGCCATTGGTAACACAACCGCTAGCGCTGAAGATGCACAGGCCGCTGTCCGCGTGGCAGTCAGCGAACTGGATCGCGCCGCCAAAAAGGGAGTTCTTCACAAGAAGAATGCTGCTCGCCGCAAGTCACGCTTGATGAAGCAGCTCAACACAAAGTAATTACCCGCGCCCATTGCTCTGCCGTCTATCTGTTCACTATCGCCGAGCACTGAGCGCATGAGGAGGCATATATGTCTAAAGATGGGATGGCCGACAAACAAGTCGTAACGAAACCAGCAGGGCGGGCGTTGCTGGCTGCTGTCGAGAATGCTCAGTTACGCAAAGATATACCTGAGATTCGCTCCGGTGATACGGTTCGCCTGCAAGTTAAAGTCGTTGAGGGAACCCGCGAACGTCTCCAGCCGTTTGAAGGCGTGGTGATCCGTCTCCGCAGCGGTAGCGTCAACGCCAATTTCACGGTTCGTCGTATCACCAACGGCGTTGGCGTTGAGCGTACCTTCTTGCTCCATTCTCCCCGTATCGAGAAGATTGAAGTACTTCGCCACGCTCGCGTACGCCGCAAACAGCTGTACTATCTGCGCGGTCTCACCGGTAAAGCTGCTCGCTTGAAGGAAATTCGTCCTCTCAGCAGCAAACAGATTGCCGCTAAAGAAGCTGCACGTGTCGCGGCCCAGACAGCCAAAAGTGCAAACGAGTAAAAAGCAAGCACCGACACTGATTGAAGAAATGGCCCTGTTAGAACAGGGCTATTGCTTTATCGCCGGACTCGATGAGGCAGGGCGGGGTTGCCTGGCGGGTCCGGTGGTAGCGGCTGCCGTTATCTTACCGCTCTCTGACGACCCCGCCAGCATTCTCGCACGCTTCGCTGGCGTCAACGATTCCAAACAACTCTCGCTGACAGCCCGCGAACGCCTCTACGATGTCGTGATGCAACATGCCCTGTCCGTGAGCGTGGGCATCGGCTCTGTCGAGGTGATCGAAGAGCGCAATATCTTACAGGCGACCAAATATGCTATGTGCGAGGCAATAGCGCTGCTCGACCCACCACCCCGGGCGCTGCTGCTCGATGCCATTCATCTCCCCACCATCAATCTGCCCCAACGTTCCATCATCAAGGGCGATGCACGCTGCCTCTCTATCGCCGCCGCCTCGATCATTGCCAAAGTCACGCGCGACCGCCTGATGGTCCAGATGCACCAGGAATTTCCCGCCTACGGCTTTGACCAGCATAAAGGCTATGGCACCGAAGCCCATATCGCCGCCATTCATCAGCACGGCGTCACGCCCCACCATCGCCGCAGCTTCTCCCCCATCCGCGAACTCCTCTTCGGCCTCTTCTCCCAATCCTGACTTCTCTGTCCAGCAAACGCCGCTACAACGCCATCTGGAGCCACGCCCGAATCAACGGATGCACAATATCTTTATAAGCGGCGCGTTGAGGTTGAAAGAGCGTGCCAATGAAAAATGGATGTCCCTCAAGCTCTACAATACGTACCTCGCCGTTCCCATCAACGCCACTGGCGTGCAAGCCATGCTGCTCAAACTCCTCACGAAACGCACTATTCAGACCATAGTTGCAGATGCCATATTGCTCAACAGTCTCATTTTTGCCGTAAATAGCAGCTACCTGTGAACCAGGAGTCAGATAAAAGGTTTCGGAGAGATCGTTGACCGAACAGGCTAACAGCGTCACCGCAAGCGTCGCTGCGGTCGGATTCGATTCGGCATGGTCGGCATCAACCAGACCCAGCACTGCACGCGCATACTCAATCAGCATATGTTGAAAACCGCCACATGTTCCCAGCAAGGGTATCCCGTGCTCACGTGCGAAGCGAATCCCATTGATAGCCCCCTCCATACTCTTATAAGGCGTATTAGGCACAGCCCACAATACCTGACACCCCGCAAGCCGCTGCTCAGCGTCTTCCTCCACGAGTGATGGCGTTTGCAACCACCGCAGCTCGACCTCACAACCAAGATCTACCGCCGCCAGAGCAAGCGCTTTCAGCGTTACCGTGTGCGCCTTGACCTGTGGATCATAATCGCCGATAAGTCCAACACGAAGCATTTGTTTTTCCCGTCCTTTCATAATTTACCCCACCAATCATACTGTACGCGCCACCAAAACACACCGTTCGTCGGGACGATGTATTTTCTCAGCCACCCTGCTATACTGATAAGCCCACCCCTGAAAACGACGCCTCAAAACATGGCCTATTAGTCACAGTCACTTTTGACAGCATGACCAACAGAGTGCTAATCTGAAATAAGATGAATATTCCACTCTCTGTTTACATTTTATATCTTCTATTACTCTTTTTAAAAAAACAGGTAAACATAGAAGTTAGCAACAGGGAATGAGGGAAACAAGAAGAATTTTACAAGTATAAAGCGAAACATATCGACATATAGCATTTCACAAGACAGGAGACATCATGGGCCTGGGGATACAGGAACATTTCACAGAAAATAACGTTGTACAACATAAAGGGCTGCTGGGATGGTGGTATAACCTCACCGTACCAGCTGAGCCAACAATCAATGCATCCATCGAAGAGCGCGAAAGCAGCCGCCGCGCCAGGCTGGCCAGCACGATTATGCTCATCCTCTACATCCTCACCATTCCAGCCGTCGTGGCATCTTTCCTGGGGAAGAATTACCAGATGGTCCCGCTGCTAACAGGCATGTTTCTAGCAACGATCATTGCAACCTGGTGCAATCGTCGCGGCAAGGTCAACCTCACTGGCTTGATTATGGTGGTCGCCTATAGCGCGGGCATGATGACCAACATTGCGGCTGCTCCAGGCGGCCTGAGCCTGGAACTGGCCCCCTGGTTCACGCTCTTAATCATCCCTGAGCTTCTAGTGGCTGCCCTGCTCTCACCAGGCATGGCGTTTGCATTTGCACCCATCTATATCGCCTTTAGCATCCTGGCTTTCCTGTTTATGCCACGCGCTGCCGGGACAGGGGCTTTCCTGAACATCATCTTCTCCAATGCCGTCTTGCTCCCCGGCATCCTCCAATGTACAGTAGCCGGGATCTCGTTCTTATGGGCGAGCAATCTAGAACGGGCGCTGCGCGAGAGGGATCGCGCCGAAGAGGTGATCCGGCTTGAGCGCGATCTGGCTGAAAAGTCGGCGCAGATGGTCCAGCAAAAAGAGCAGCTCGAACACAGCATCGAAGTGATTGTACAGACGCAGGCCACCGTCGCCAATGGCAATCTAAACGCTCGTGTGCCGCTGACCGCCGATAATGTCCTCTGGTCGGTTGCTGGCACGCTGAATAACCTCATTGCCCGCCTGCAACGTGCGCGTGCAACCGAGGTCGAACTGGAGCAGACCAGGGCAAGCGCGGCACAACTGGCGGCGATCATCCGCACGCGCAAACATGGCCAGCCCACGCCCAACTATAGATACAACGGGACGATGATCGATACAATTGCATTGGAGATCTTCCCACCCCAGGAGACGCAGGAGACCTATCGCGATCAGGCTTTCTATACCCGCGACACGCCGCCTTCCCAGGAGGCAGTCTCCAACATCTGGAAGTGGAAAACCTCCGAGATCTAAACAAGCTGCATGTATCTCTCGACATGGCAGGCAATGAGACGAGATGTTGTCCCAAAACAGCCTGCACAACCCTCTTTCTTTGTGAGGATCATGAATGATCTGCAAGCACTCTTCATCAGAGAAAGAGAAGAAATACTATGGCAAAGAAATATAAGGCACCAACCTTTGTGCGTATGGCAAATGTGCTCACATCAACGCTTCTGCGTGCGGGCGTGAGGCTCAACGGAACGGGCAACTATCCAATGTATCTGCTCACGGTACGCGGGCGCAAAAGTGGGCAGCCACGCACCGTCCCGATAGCGATCTGGGAGCACAACAGCAAGCGCTATGTCGGTTCGGTGTATGGAATCGTCGATTGGGTGCGCAACCTGCGGGCGGCGGGAGAGGCCACCCTCACTCGTGGTGGTCGCGCTGAAACTGTCAACGTCAGAGAGCTACCCGGAAAAGATGCGGCCCTTGTCTTGCGGCAAGATGTCCTGGCGGGCAACCCATTCGCACGCAACTATGGCGTCAGCGCCAGTTCGTCCCTGGAGGAGTTTGAGCAGGCGGTTCTGACTCATCCAGTCTTTCTGTTTGAAAGCAAATAGCGCTTTTTGCGGTAATCTCGACGCTTCTGCTGCAAAGGTGAGGCATGTTGGCGGCGTGTGCTATACTCGTTGCAGAAAAACACGAGTCGAGAGGAAATATGTCAGAATACATCTGGGGACGCAACCCCATTCTGGAGACATTACATTCTGCACGACGGGTCAAGCGCATCCTGCTGGCGGAAGGGGTGCGCGAGGCTCCCACCATTGCAACGATGATAGAGGAAGCCGAACGTCGCCATATCCCCATCGAGGTGGTACCGCGCAACCGCCTCGATCAACTCAGCAAGGGAGCCGTGCATCAGGGCTGTGTGGCTCAGGTTGCCGAACGTACCTACGCCACTATCGACGATATCCTCGCCCACGCCGCCAGCAAAAACGAACCGCCGTTCCTGGTGGTCCTCGATACGATTCAGGATGTCAACAACCTCGGCTCACTGCTCCGCACGGCAGAGGCGGCTGGCATTCATGGCATCATCATTCCAGAGCACCGCGCCGCAGAGGTCAACGCAACCGTCGTCAAAACATCGGCGGGGGCCAGCGAACACCTCTTGATTGCTCGTGAGACGAACCTGACCCGCGCCATTGACTATCTGAAAAAACAACAGGTATGGGTGATCGGACTGGTCGGGGAGGCACAGACACTCTATACGCAGGCGGATCTGACGGGACCGCTGGCCCTGGTGGTGGGCAACGAAGGCAAGGGCATCAGTCGTCTGGTACGCGAACATTGCGACCTGCTCATCAAGCTCCCGATGCACGGCTCTATCAATTCGCTGAATGCCGCCATCGCCGGGAGTATCGCTCTCTACGAAGCCTTGAGACAGCGTTCCGTCCGCCAACAATAATGTTGCTATCGACCGCTCTCCGCATCAAACTCACCATGCTGTTACAAGTTGCTCTGTTATAACGTTTATTCTTATATCGTTGTTGCGTTATCGGGAGCTTTTCGCCATGCAGATTATCGACAAACGCTATCGCCGCCTGATCCCGCTGTTCTGGTGCCTGGGTCTCGGCGCTCTGGTGCTCACATTTTTTATCTCGTCCCCTGGCGCTCAGGCTCAGGCGTTGCGCAAAGGGCATCTGGAGATCACCAATCCGCTCGTCAATGGGAACGCTCAGGGGCATGCAGGCACCACGATCACTCTCAAGGGGAACAATTTCAACTCGAACGATACCATCAATCTCTATTACACAACCAATGGAGATTCGGGACAATGCACCAATAATGGCAATCCGGGCGATCACGGACTCCAGCCGTTTACCAACAACACAACGATCAACGCGCAGGACGATGGCACGTTCACGCAGGATGTCACCTGGCCCGATGCCGCCAATACGCCCAACACGCAGTACTATGTCTGTGCTTTGAGCGATAACGTTCACGCCCTCAGCACAAACTCGTTTACCATCCTCCAGAGCGATGCCGCCTTCGTTTTCACCCCCAATACAGTCGCGCCGGGCAGCCAGGTAACGGTCACCGGCACAAAATGGCTTCCCCCTCAAACCCTGACCGTCTCCATCAGCAATGGCGACAATGCGACTCCCGTTGTAAGTCAAACCGTCACACCCGGCGCGGACGGCAACTTCTCCGTGCAACTGACGATCCCTGACACGGCACAACCTGGAACATACAATATTCTGGTGGTCGCCACCGGAGATGCAGCGCTCAAAGCAACAAAACAAAACGCCCTGACAATCACCCAGGCCACACCCACGCCAGCGGCCACCACGGCACCAACCCCAACGGTCGGGCCAACCCCCACGCCAACGCCCGCTCCTGGCAATACCGGTGGAGGAAACGCCCTTAGCATGCTGATCTACGCAATGGGCGGTATCGGGGTAATGCTGGTCATCATCGGTGTTGTGATGTTTGCGACGTATTCTCGCCCTTAAATACTTGTATTACACATAACACGTAGCGACAATCCCTTGCGGTTGTCGCGGGACAATACGAGATATACATGTATAGCCC
>JAICIM010000061.1 GCA_025928885.1 Ktedonobacteraceae bacterium
ATTCTTATCGATCATAATCGGCGGCAGATCGGGCGGAAGCTTCTCCGTCTGCACGTATTGCGACCCGTCCAGGTAGTCGAGCATACGTATGAGCTGGCGACGCATGAATTGAGCGTCTTTCCCGCCGGCGGCGTCTCGAATACTGCCAGCCTCTTCCAGCACTTTTTGCGTATTATGGAAGAGCCACATGTCGAGGCCCCCGATCAGCCCTGCATCCTTCAGCTTGGGATCTTGTGCCATCAGGTGGCGCAAGTGATCAAGCAGCGAGGCCGGAGGGTTGCCAGTTTTCGTCTGCGAGAATGCCGCCGCGTATTTCCAGGTTTGCGTATCGAGCGATGGGTTATTGGGAGGGTTCTGTGCATCCTCTTCCGTGACGAGGATACGGCTGTAGTTCTCCAACAGATTGGTGTGAGCAGCATCACCCGGATAGAACAGATTGATACGACCCCCACGTGGCGATGAGCCAAGCAAGATGGGCGTGATATCGGTTCTGCTATCATTATCGTTGAGCAGCCAGATATAGTAGCTTTTGTTGGGCTGCGGATCTGGAATATTGCTCAAGGCGACCTGCAAGCGGTCTACGATCCCTTTGGTCGTATTTTCGTGGAGCTGCCCACTGTTCACAAAGTAGACATGTCCTACGACCGGTGTTCCGGCAGCAGTGCCGTGCATATTCATATAGAGGTAGGCCAGGGTAGAGCCAACGACGAGCAACAACAGGATGGCGCTACCGATAATGAGCCACCGTCTGTCTGGTTTGCGGGCAGGAGGCGGCGCTACCGGCTGCATAGGTGCTGAGAACTGCTGCTGTTGTGGTATTGGTCCCGAGAGGCCGGAATAGCTGGGAGGGCCACCTGAGATGGCGGGCAATGGCTGCGACCACTGTGGCTGCTGGTATCCTTGTGTTGCACCTGTGATCGTGGGGATGCCACCAGTGTTGATGGGCGGATAGGGCGTCGCCGGGTTAGGAACGCGCGATGATGGTGTCTGGGCGATGGCTTGCTGATTGGTCAGCGCAGGCAGTATCCCGCTATTCTGTAGTGCCTGGGGCAGCGGGCTGAGATAGGTTGGACTGTTCATCGGGTCCAGGGATGCAGCAGTGGCGTTGAGCATCGCGATATTGACCGTGGTTCCCATCAAGGTGCCAGACTGACTGAGCAGATCTTGCGTCGGAATGTTGAAGGCTTTGGTCACCGCTATGAGTAGCGCGGACGCCGAAGGATGGCGAGCAGTTGGATCTTTTGCCAGACTGCGCATAATCACGGCAGTAAGTGCCGGCAGGATATGCGGGTTGATCAACGCCGGAGAGGTGGGCGTGGCGTGGATATGCTGCATCATCACTTCGGTTGGCGTCTCTCCATCAAAGGGACGCGTGCCGGTACACATCTCATAGAGAATGACGCCCAGAGAATAGATATCGCTACGGGCGTTTTCGGTATGGCCCTGGGCGCGTTCAGGAGAAATATAGTACACATCTTTTAAAGGCAGCGTCAGAGGAGATTGAATGGTATTTGTGCCGAAACCGACGAGCCTGGCTTCGCCCAGTGGCAACGACGGATTGCGTTTGTCGAGCAGGATAGAGGAAGGGCGCAACGCTCCATGAATCACCCCTTGCTGATGAGCATAATCAATTGCGGTGGCGATGGGGGCCAGAATACGGATGATATCTTGAGGGGGTGCGATTTTCCCTGCCCGCGAGGTTGCTTGCAGGTAGTCGGACAGCGATTGCCCCTCGATATACTCCATGACGATGCGGGCAGTGTGGGTAACTCCATCTGGACCCTGAAAGACCTGCACATCGAGGATGGGAGCGATGGTTGGATGGCGTAATGATGTCAGGTCGTGAGCTTCCTGTAAGAAGCGTGGCAGAAGATTGGGAGTGGCCTGGGATTGCTGTGCGTTGAGATACAGGATTTTGACAGCGACGTAACGGCGTTGTTGCGTGTCGAAAGCTTTCCAGACCTCGCTGATGGGGTCACGGGTCAGGCATTCTTGCAGCTCGTACTGCCCCGGATTACTTTGACTTGCGCTCATCGGCTCCTCGTTTCTCTGCTCAAGCCTTGTATAGGGAGAGCAGCAGATATTCCAGTGGTACTTTGCAACAAGAACGAGAAGAGTATCTCTGTTTGGGCGAGAACACGTGCAAAGTACACAGCATACAATACAATGATACACCCTGGCGATGTGCGTTCCGTACAAATTGTGGCTGAAAACGGCTCCCGTGTCAATGAGATGGATCACAAATCGCTTGACGAGAAAAAAGCGACATGGAAACACCGTCTTCAGGAATGACGGGCTTCCATGCCTGTTTTGACCTGTTGCTTATCCATACGTTGGCTAGTTACCGCTGGATCAGGCTTTTTCTAATGTAAGCGCCGCCATATACTGAGATTCAATATATGCCTGATATGCGCCAGCAGACCCGAGAATGGGCTGCGGTCCATTATTAGGCGGTATTGTGCGTCCAGTATAAGAATCGGCTGCCGCTTTTTTGAGTTGGAGAGCTACACCGATAATCGCTGGATCAGTCAAGGCAGCAGCCTTCACTATATAGACGGCATAGGACCGCATTTTTTGGACCCAATCCTGGAGATCGGTAATCGCATTTTCTACATTTTGTACGTGCTGGAGGAGTTCCGCATCTTGCCCTGCATTTTGTTTGACCTGCTCAACGTGGAGCGCTAAGATGTCGATATAGCCCCGCTGATTGGGAGAGGAGAGCAGGCCGATCTGCGTGCCGAGCAGGCTCTGTTCTTGCTTGGGGAGGTCGCCCGTGCTCCTGGCGTAGTTTGTGCCATCGACGATCTCGACAATGCGTACAGCCTGTCGCCGGGCCAGACCATAGTCGTGGGTCCCTTGCAGCGAATCGACGATACTGTTGGCCTTATCGTTGATGGATTTGATAGACTCAGACAGGGCCACAATCACGCTCTGATTGTTGGGCAATTCGGGCGTGGCGGCGAGGATATTCTTGATTTCGGGGAAGGATGGCGTATCAAGCGTGGCCTGATACACTTTGTCGCCCAGGGGAGCCGTGGGATTGCTGCCTGTGGTTTCCAGAGTGAGGAAGATACCCTGGGTGTTCAGGAGCAGATTGGTGTGTTTTGCATCGCCAGGGTAGGAGAAGGAGAGCGTGCCGTTCTGGGGCGGTGGCAATTGTCCCAGCGCGGTCGTATGATTTTGCAGATCTTGCATCCAGGCGAAGTAGCTTTTCCCATCAGCAGGGGCCGGGACGTTTTGCATCTGGATACGCAGCGTGTTGTTATGGCCAAGCGCATCATCTTGAAAGTACACATGGCCCGTGAGTGTTTTGATGGTTGCTTGAGACTGAGCGCCTGATTTGAGTGCGAGTAGCGTCCCGATAGCGCTGCCGAGGACGATGAGCACAAGGACCAGCGCGGCGGTCACGACGTAGACGGGGGCATCGATAAAGCGCGTTTTTCTGCGCACCGCTGGCTGTGATGAGGTAAGTTGAGGAGGCGGTGTCGAAGGGATCACTGCCGGGAGCGGTCGGCTAAAGGATGGCGACACCTGATGAATCGTCAGCGGTTGCGATGGTATAGGTGTGGGAGACGAGGCCGACGGAACCGGCATCTTGTTTGTTTGCGAAATTGCTGGCGTTTTGCTTGTCTGAGAGATGGCCGGCATTTTGTTTGTCGGCAGGGGTGTCGCGGGTATTGGTATGGTAACGCGCGGAAGCTGGCCGGAGACGATGGAGATAGGCGAGTTGTCCGCGTGCGTCTTTTGCAACGCTGCGGGCGGATTATAAATCTCCGGGAGGATCGCTGGCAATTTGGTGGAGTTGACGCGGCGAGGCTGCGATGTTGGCCCGGCGACGCCCAGGATAGAATTTTGCAGGGGACCAGATGTTGGAGCCGCATTCTCATCCTCAAACGCGGCAGCCTGGCCCAGCGCGATATTATTACCGTTGGATTGAATCGAGCAAGCGTCGGCGATGGCGGTTGCCAGCAACGATGCCATCGGGAAGCGGGTCGCTGTATCCTTTGCCATCGCGCGTAAAATAACTTCGGAGAGCGCTGGCGGGATATTTGGATTGATCAAAATAGGGGGCGTGGGTAGCGTATTGATATGTTGCATCATTACTGCAACAGAACTCTCGTCGCGGAAGGGCTGTACGCCGGTACAGATCTCATAGAGAATGACGCCGAGCGCGTAAATATCGCTGCGATTGTTTGGTGCCTCGCCGCGTGCCTGTTCCGGTGACATGTAGTGTGGTGAAATAATCGAGTTGTTGCTGCTGTCCAGGAAGCGGGTGATGCCACAGTCGGTCAGCATTGGTTCGCCGCCAGTAAACTGCGTGGTGTTGCGTCTATTCAGCAGGATATTGCCCGGCTTGATATTGCCATGCACGATCCCTTTCTGGTGCGCGTAATCGATGGCAACGCCTATGCTGGTGAAAAGATAGACGATCTGCGCGATGGAAGGAAAGTTTCCGCGATGCGAAGTTTGCTGTAAATAATTGTGCAGCGTGCGCCCTTCGATGTAGTCCATCACCATATAGGCCAGGATTTCATTCGATTGAGAGGCACGAGAGACATTTACTTCATGGACCTGGACAATATTTGAGTGATGTAACGAAGTCATCTCCTGACCATCGGTGGTGAAACGGGTCAAGAAATGAGGATCAGACTGTAGATCAGTGTGTAAGATTTTGATCGCGACATCACGCTGAAGCTGGGTATCGTGTCCCTGCCAGACCTCGCCAACGTTCCCCTTCCCCAGCAATTGTTGCAACTCATATTTTCCCAGGTATCTGAGGGACGTACTCATTAATTGTCCTCCTAAATTATGGGACGACACCGGTGGGATCGTGTTTAGATAAGATTGGATAGATAATATCTTCCCACCGCTACCATATCAGATGAAACGATAGTATTCAATTTTGTAGGACGCATCTCCTAGTTTTTGCTGCTACATGTACTATTACAAAGCTACAGAGTGCATCTCTTATCCTATTCCAGATCTGGCGGCAAGAAAAGGAATTCTTCTGTAGAATACTGTATTGTAACGCCTCTGTATAGTCTGTTGGCGATCCGCTATAATACGGGGATGAGATACGATCTTTCTGTGTCGTATAGCTGGCTGGCCTGTTCGGCCAGAGGATCTTTTATTGTATCACGTGTCTATGCTCTGCTGGTAAGGGGTGCATTGTGCGCTTTAGTTTGCAAGATGTCAAGAAATCGGTACAACGACGTGGGGGGGAATTATGCGTCTCCCTGCATTTTTTACGTCCGGGCGAGATGCGGCAGGAAATTGCTCAGTTAATTGCGTATCACGAGAGCCTGTTGAGAAAGCCGCAGCGCCTGTTTTCGCTCGACGATGCGCGTGCCTGTGTTGGTGACTATCGTCTTGCACACTGCCTGATTGCTACGCTGAGCTACTGGTATAGCTGGCGGCAACGCAGTTGGTTTGAGGTGCTTGAGGAGATTGGTGAGGGTCAGGAACTGGTTGCACTCGCCTCGCCTGTACAGTTGCGGCTGGCCCTCTACGATTATGTCAACGAGCACTATCAAGGCTTTCTGGATGCCCAGACGCGCCAGGAGGCGCTCAAAGCTCTTGCCAGCAACTATCGGGTAGATGTGGTTGATCTGGAGTATCTGCTTGCGCTGGATAGCGAAGAGGAGGCATTGTTGCTGCGCGATGCCGAACAGCCACCGACGCCGCAGGAGGTCGCCACACTCTACAATCAGTGGGTTTTTGAGGCCGCACTTTTTAACGCCTCAAACATCCATTTTACGCTCGATTGCCGTGCTTTTGCCCAGCTGCCGCCTGATGACTCGCAGGTTGCTCTGCCCTCTCAGGTGGGAACTGGCGTTGGGGCAGTGATCAAGCGGCTCTGCTATCTGGCCCGTAAGCTGGGCGTTTATTACGATCTGGCGTATGATGCCGCCTATGAAACGACGCTACTTGGAGAGACGGCACCTCTATTGTTGCATCTGGCGCTCTATGGCCCGCAGGAGGTGACGGGCGCGGCCCAGCAATATGGCTTGCGTTTGTCCCGTCTCTGTCGCATGTTGCTGGGCTATGGTGTTTCTAGAAGCGGGAAGGGACCGAAGAAACAGAAGATCCATGCCTCCGCCGTTGTGGAGGCTGAGGCGACGATCCACTTCTTGCAGCGCTCTTATACCTTTGTTATGGATGCGGACCTATTGCAACTCCTGCCACCACCCGCGACAACACCACCGCATGGACGGAGCAGCGCTGAGAGTGCAGAGATCTTTGATAGCGGCATTGAGCAGAGCTTTGCGGAGGCGTTTGAGGCGCTGGCTCGCCGTCAGGGCGTGGATGGCTGGCAACTGGAGCGAGAGCCAGAGCCGCTGCTGCTCGATTCGGGCATCTTCATTCCCGATTTTGCCTTTACACGCGGACAACATCGCATCTATGTCGAGATCCTCGGTTTCTGGACGCCTGCGTATCGGGAGCGGAAAATCCAGAGGCTGCAACAGCTTCAGGGGCGCGGCGATCTGTTACTGGCGATCCCGATTGAATCGAAAGAGGCGTTTGCCAGCGTTCTCCCTCTTTTTCCTGTAGTCATTTATCATGGGCAGCTCTCAGCGACGGAGGTGTTGCAGGTGCTGCGCAAACGCTACGACGATTTCGCCGAGCGATTGGAGCTGATCGATCGTGAGCAGATACGGCAACAGGTGCGCGAGGCTGGATTGTTGAACGAGCAGGCATGTTTTGAGGCACTGCACTGTTATCGGCGCTCAGAGATCGCTCTGGCAGCAGAACGCATCATCGATGAAGAGATTCGCTTTTTGCCCGGTGTTGGTCTGTATCATGAGGCATGGATGGAGCGCTTGCAGGGCAAGTGTATCGCGTGGCTCAAGGGACAACAATCAAAGGGATTGCGCGACATTTTGAGCGGGATGCGTGAGCTATGGTCGGAGTTGAGCGCGTGCGATGATGCCACGATAGAAGCGCTGTTGGAGCGCTGGCCGGAAATTTCGATTCGCCGCGATTCAATCTTTGATGCCGTTGTGGAAATGAGCGTAGACGAAGTGGAGCCGGAAGCAACGATCAGGGAGGAAGAAGCTGTGCTGGAAGAGGATGAGAAGGTGGCAAAAAAGCCTGTGAGAGAGAAGCGCGTCGGTGCGAAGAAGCGGGTGGTCAGGGAGCGAGAGATGGTTCAGGGCGATTTGTGGGGATGAGATAATTGGTGTGCCTGGAATAGAAAAGGATGTTGATGATCTTCTTGTAACGACAATCCCTTTGCGGTTGTCGCTACAGGAAGATCATTGCGCAAGTTATTACGGCGTAATCGCCAGCACGCGTAAGGGGCTGCCGGAGCCATTAACGATCTTGAGCGGCGCGGCGATGATAATTGCTCCTGTTGGTGGCAACTGCTCTAGATTGAGCAGGCTGGTGAGGCCAAACTTGCCAGAACCATGCAAAAACGTATGCGAGGGGAATGGTGGCTCGAAGCCGCCAGCCTGCCCCGCGTCAGTGCCGACCGTTTCCACGCCCAGACCGAGAATGTTGCGCTCCTGAATGAGAAATTGCATACAGGATTGATGCACTCCTGGCGAGTGCGCACCATCGGCCTGCACGTTCAAGAAAGCCTCGCGCCCCTTGCGTTTGCCCCAACCGGTCTGGAACAGCACCCAGGCTCCGGCGGGGATGCGCCCATGTTGCGCTTCCCATTGTTGCACATCCTCAATGGTCAGCAAGAAATCCGGCGATTGCTCGACCTCGGCGGTGGCATCGATTACGCAGGCCGGACCGATAAATTTGCGCGGTGGAATGGTATCGGTTGTGTTGTTGGGGAGATCCTTGCCGGTGATCCAGTGGACGGGCGCATCAAAATGGGTGCCAGTATGTTCGCCCAGATTGAGCACATTCCAGTACCAGCCGGGGCCACGACTATCGTAGCGCGAAATCTCGGTCAGCGTCAGGCCGGGCGAGGGCGTAAACATAGCGGGCAGATCGATAACCGGCGTCTCCGGCTCTAAGGGCGTGGTGAGATCGATGATCTTGAGTTGCCCCGAGTCGAGCGCCGTGAGCAGCTGGGCCAGCAGCCCGAGCGGTTGATCAGCCATATATCCTCCTATGCTTTGTTGCGCATCGCTTGCAGGCTGCGCTTGAAGGCGAAACGGTTCTCCAACAGGGGGAGATCCATCTGAAATGACTTTGGCACCAGCGCCTCGACCTTTGAGACAATGGTGGTCAGTGTGTGGTTTGCCAGCGCATCCTCGACGCACTGTTTGAGGTCGGTGGGCGTCCGGGCCTCCATCACGGAGGGAATGCCGGAGGCGCGAGCGATCCCGGCCAGATCGGTGCCGGAGGAAGTAGCGGTGGGAAAGCCGCCGACCGAGACCAGGCTTTCGTTGTCGAAGACGATATGGAGCAGGTTGTTCGGTTTGTAGCGGGCCATCGTGCTCAGTGTCCCCAGGTTCATGAGCAGCGAGCCATCGCCGTCGATGACGATGACCTGTTGTTCGGGCAGCGAGAGTGCAATGCCCAGGCCCATCGACGAGGCCAGCCCCATTGCATGTTGGAGATAGAAAAAGTTATCGCGATGGCCGAGCGAGTAGAGTTCGACGGCGACCGCGCCCATAATGGTGACGACGATATGATCTTGCAGGTCGGGATAGATGGCCTCAAGAGCGTCTATGCGTAACATGATCAATCCTCCCACATCAGTTCGCGTGATAGCAGGACAGCAACCGGGTGCAGTGATGCCTGCGTGAGGGTCTGAGCATCTTTAATGCGCCTGGCTACGTCTGTTGGATTGTTGAGATGCCAGATAGGGATATTGAGCGAGCGTAGCAATGATTCGGTATGCAGGCCCCCCTGCGTTTGCCAGGGATCTTTCTCGCCAAAGTGACCGCGATAGCTAATGAGCATCAGCAGAGGGATTTTGTACAGGAACGCAAGCGAAATAATAGGGTTGATGGCGGCAAGGAAGCCGTGATTTTGCATCAGCAGCGCGGAATTGACACCGGCCAGATGCGCACCAGCTGAGATGCCAATCGCCTCCTCTTCCTTTGCGATGCGGACAAGTGTCATCTCCGGGTCGTCGTCCGCCATACGAATCAGGTGGACGAGCCAGGTCTCGGGAAGTGCCGAGATAATCTTTATGTCGCATGCTTTGAGAGCGTCATAGATCAAGCGCGAGTTGTTGGCCGAGACGGGCATTGGGAACCTCCTCGGATGCAATAAAAAACGAACGACACTGGTCTACGTTCAGTATAGCATAGAAGCCTGGCAATTTTTGCACGCTCTAGCGTAATTAGTGAATTTGTTCTAATATATTATTGACAGAGCGCTTCTTCTTGATGTACTATGTAATTACATTGATTAGAACAAAAGTTCTTCTCTGCAACACTGATTTAGAGAGGACGGTAAAAACGTGGAAAGAAGTTCCAGGCAGTACGACCGATATCCGTCGTCTGTTTCTTCTGCGTCCTATGGAAGAGCCGGCAGAGCAAGCAGGCCCGATAGCCTTGACGATGTATATGATGATGAGCGGCCCACGCGTATGCCCAGTAGCGTCAGGCGCTATCGCAGCGATGTCCAGGTTGAAACAGATCATACACATGCTGATGTGCAGTTGCTTGCACAAAATGATTACACCCCTTCGTTTCAGCCGCTAGTGAAGGGCGTACCAGCGCGTCGGACCCGGCAGCGGCGCTCTGCCGATACCGAAGAGGTTTTGACTCGCAAGCCTGTTCAGGCTAGCGGTGGGCAGTCGCCAACCCACTGGTTGGTCTATGTGGGTATAGGCGTATTGATTATGACGCTGGGTTGGATTGTATTGAGCATGGTGACGAACTGGTGGCAGGTGACGCAGGACGACTGGCATTATGGGCGTCCTCGTACGGCACAATACGATGTGGTGGTTGGGCATAATGACTCGGAGGCCAATCCCAGCCATTTTGTGGCCCTGAACCTGCGGCGGCGCATCGAGATTATCGAATGTCCGGCTGGAGATTGCTCTAAAGCAAAAATCTATGTTGGCCCCGTCTTGATCGGGCAGGGGCAGGATTTGGCTCCTGTCACATTGAGCTTCAAGGATGTCAATGGTGACGGGAAAGTGGATATGATTGTAAGCGTACAGGATAGCCGTCTGGTATTTATCAATGAAAACGGAGCGTTTCGTCCGCAGCGGACCGGAGAGAATATACAACTGAATTGAAGTGCAATGAAGCGACAAGAATTTGGGAAACAGAAACAGAGGATGGTCATCACTGTGTGCAGCAAGTAGATCGTGATGACCGTCCTCTGTTTCTGTCCCTATAGCGCGAGATTACTGGGACTGTTCCAGAACCACCGATGTTTCATGGTGCATAGAGTTTACCGTTGCAGGGAGATACGTACCCGGCTGAGTCGTTGCCATCTGTAACATCTTTGGTGCAGGGGTAGCGACTGGCTGAGTAGTTGTGTACGCCGGTACATCTTCTAACTCAACCCGTTCCTTGCGTTCAGGGCGCACTGCCAGCAGCGTGAATAGTAACATCCAGGCTAATAAAAAGCCGAGCAGTGTCCAGAGTATAAGCGTTTGTGTAGGTGTCATTGGTGTGATCGCGGTTTGTGCATCCACGAGTGCGTCCTCTTTCAGGCTGGGTGTTTAAGAGCCAGCATAAGATTGCCGTACTGTAATAGACGAAGCGCATAGATGAAATTAACATGAGTACGCCTATCCGGGCTGTTGGGTGGCTCACATTATGTGTAGAGCCTGCCCGATAAGCAGTACTTCTTCTCTATTGTCCCCACATGAGATGACGAAGAACCGGGAGAGAAAGTTTCACTCAACAATGAATAGCGCTATGTGTTGGGAGGGAAGATGCTTGTTCCTTATTCCTATCTCAAAAAGGTGAATGTGCTGCGTTGTAATAGATACAATCGTGCCTATGAGAAGGCAACTTGAGGGTTGTTCTTTGACAGGAAACCTGTCACAATAGGGTACGAGTATATCAATGAAACAATAAGCGAGACATTTTTAATACACCCGCAAGAGGATACAAGCATGAATCAAATAAACTGGCCTCGGACGCGCGATGTACTGATATGTATTATTTGTGTTGGCATCATTTTTTGGGCTTCATGGATGATTTTAGGGCAATTTGTTGAGGCCATCGTCATTTTAATGCTCTCAATGGCTGTTGCATTTCTACTCTCCCCACTGGTTGATTTCGTCTCGAAATATAAAGTGCCACGCGTGCTGGCAACCTTGATCGTCTATATTGTGGTGCTTGGAGCTTTGGGCGGCCTCTTTTATGAACTGGTATTTACACTTATTCAGCAGGCAGTCGCTTTTTCAGATACGATTATTACATTTGCCTCTGCCTTGCCAAAGACATTTCAGGATACGATCGACTTTTTGAAGACAGCAGGACATATTCCTTCGGGGCGCATCGATGCGACGATTGCGCAGATTCAGGATCAGGCGTATACGTTCGCTCAAGATACTGCCAGCAATGCCGTCGGATTTGTCTTCCTGCTCACGAGCGCCTTTATCAATATTTTGTTGGTGCTGGTACTGAGCTTTTATTTGACGCTGGATGGCAAGCGTATTCGTGATAGCCTCGTCAGTATCGCCCCGAAGCGCTTTTTGCCCAACGTTTTTCTGTTTGAGGATGCCTTGAACCGTGTTGTTGGCAACTATATTCGTGGACAACTGACGCTAGCATTGATCGTGGGTGTGGTTACGAGCCTGGCATGTATCACAACTGGCCTGGGCGATTATGCACTGATCTGTGGAGTGCTGGCCTTCCTGTTTGAAACGATTCCGATGGTGGGACCGGCCCTCGCCTCGATTACGCCGATTCTGCTCTCGCTCCTGTTGCCCGGTGCCTTCCCACGAACCTTTGAGATTATTGCCTGGTTTGTTGTGTTGCAAATGGTGGAGAGCAATGTGCTGGGACCGCGCATTGTCGGGCATGCAGTCGGCCTGCACCCTGTCGCGGCCATCCTTTCGTTGCTGGTTGGGGCCAAATTGTTTGGCGTCTTTGGAGCGCTGCTGGCAACTCCCGTGGTCGCGGCCCTCTGGGTGGTTGTTGCCAGCATTTATCGTTCGGCCCGTGGCGAGAGCGCGGATCAGATTCTGGCGCGGAAACGAGCGCCCTGGACGCTGCCGCGTCCGCGAGGACGCCTGCCAAGAGGGGATGGTAGAACGGTGTCGCAACCGTTGGAGAGCGATGAGTTGGACGCAACTGAAGAGATGCAGCTCGTTGGGGGTCGGCGACCGACGAAAGAGCTAGAGACAGAGGAACCGAACAGAAAAAGCGATGAGGAGTGACGAACGAGGAAGCGGTGAAAAGAGGCGTTGGAAGATGGTTCCACGCCTCTTTTTACGTTGTTGGAAAGCGGGTTATGCAGTGCCAAAGGAGCGGCGTAGCTCCTCTTCGCCGTCGTGATTAACGAGCGCATAGACATCATCGTCCGCCTCAAGCACGGTTTCGGCGGTAGGAAAGATCTGCTCTTGTCCACGAATGATGAGGGCGAGCGTGCATTTGCGGGGCAAATTGATCTGGTTCAGAGGTTTGCCCACGACGGGAGAGATATCCGGGATCTTCATCTCGACAATTTCCAGACCCGCTTTCTTCAAGGTCATGAGCAAAACGAAATGGGGTCCGGGTAGCTCTGATTCGATCAGAGAGAGAATGGCTTTGGTCGGGCTGACCGTTACATCGATGCCCAGTTTCTGGAAGAGCAATTCGTGTTTGGGATTGTTCAGTCGGGCGATGGTGCGTGCAACGTTGAAGTGCTTTTTAGCCATCTGGCAGATAACGAGGTTGTCCTCGTCTTCTCCGGTGACTGCGATTACCACATCGGCGCGGCGTACACCGGCCTCTTCCATCGTGCGAGCCTCGCAAGCATCACCGTTGAGAACGGCCTGATCTAATTCTTCGGAGAGCGCCTGCGCACGCACTCCGCTTTTTTCCAGCAGGAGTACTTCATGTCCCTGGCTAAGTAAGTTCTGGGTGAGGTAGTAGCCAACGTCGCCACCGCCCCCAACAATAATATACATCTGAGTACCTCTATTCTTCTGGTTATGTGTTTGTGTCCTGCTATCTAGCGCCGTCCGTTTGAGATAGCTTGAAAGATGAGGTTGGTTCCGATGATCGTGGGACAGATGGTTTCGATACCAAGACCTTTGTAGGTACTCTCACGAATGGGATCGTAGATGCGGCAAACAACCTTTTGGACGTGGAAAATCTCTTTAGCGATCTGACTCGCCATAATGTTGCGATTGTCGCCGTTGGTCACAGCGGCAAATGCATCGGCCTCTTCGATACCAGCGCGTCGTAAGACGCTTTCATCAACGCCATTGCCGGTAATGCGTTCGCCCCGAAATTCGGGGCTGAGCCGTTGAAAGGCGTCGTTATTGTTATCGATGACCGTTACGGTATGTCCAGCTTGCTCCAACTGCGTGGCTAATGTTGCACCAACACGCCCGCAGCCGAGGATGACAACTTTCACAGAAAGCCTCCTGTCGGTCCTGAGACCGCATTTAGGATAGGGTTTATAAACCTTCTGTATTATATTTCAATCGCTGCCAGATTGGGTAGACCTGTTGCCAACTCCCCTGTTTTTATTGTTTGACGCCCCAGTTGGTTAGAAAGTAGGAGATGGCACGGAAGTCTGGCGAGGTCATCTCTTCATCGAGGCGCTCAAGCAGTTGCTCATAGCGGGCTGGATCATAGGTACTGCGGGCGAGCAACTTATCTTTTGCCAGACGAAGAAAGGCCGATTGTTCGCGATACATAGCCATATGCGCCTCGGCGTTGGCTGAAAAATTGACACTGAATACGCGTTCTTGGATATTATCGCAACCAGAGTCTTTCAGCAGCTTGCCCAGCATATTGGTGACGCCAAAGTCTGCACCGTCAGGAGAAAAGCCGACACCTGTATTGTGGGCCACGAGATAGGCGAGGTGGCAGAGTTCTTGAAAGGCGGGGCTATTGGTGATACTCCAATTGTCTGTTTCCGTCAGACGAACGACGCCTCCTGGCTTGACGACGCGTGCCGCTTCCTGCACAAGCTGTGGCCAGACGGTGCGGGGCATCACTCCTGCAATGGTGCGGGCGTTGACCAGATCGAAGGAGGCATCGGCGAAGGTCAGGGGAGAGCGAATATCCATCACGTGGAAGTGTGCGTTCTCCAGACCCATTGCCTTTGCCTGTTCGGTGGCGTAGGCGATCATGCGTTCGCTGATATCGAACCCGACGACCTCGGTGGTGGGAGACTTGAACGCGTACTCAAGCGCCCATTCGCCGGGACCGCAGGCGGCATCGAGGACGTATTTAAAGCGTGCAAGATCAGGAAATTCTGGCAACACGCCTCCGGCTATCTGGGTCAGCAGTGTTCCCTGACCCATCAAGCGGGACATTTCGGCGAGGTGTTCTGTGTCTGGCAAATAGAGGTGCTGATCCTCTTTTTTCTGTGTCATGATCAGAGCCTTTCCAATACAATCTGTGGGTCGCTGGCAAGCGAGGCCAGATAGATAAAGTTCTCCTCGGTTCGATAGATAATCTCTCGTTCGGCGAGGGCGTGGTTGGTGATCTGACCTGTTTTTAGCAGATCCATCACCTGTTTCGGGATGAGGCGAATGATCGGTTCCTGCTCCTCTGCATCTGGCATACAACGCAGCTCAATGCGTTCGGGTGGATAAAAAGCGTGTTCGTCGAATGCTGCCAATGCTAGATGAGCATATTTTTCAATCAGTCGGGCGCGTTCGGGCGTAAAAAAGCCCGGTTGTGTGCTGGAAAAGAGGAGGCCACCCGCCACAAAACCGGTGCGCATGATGGGGCAGACGGCGGCGCTGACCTCGTATTTTGTGCGATGGATCGGCAACAATCCTGTGTAAGAGCGGATATCTTCGATCTCGTATGGCTGTCTTGACTCAACGGCTTTGCCCACCAGCGATTCAGCACCGAGGAAGAGGTTGCGCTCTTCACGCCGCGATTGCCAGGGAGGGGTGCCGATGCGAAATTGTTCCCGTAAGCTGCGCACCTTCTCGCCATTTCTCGGTGGGGTACACTCGACGACAATGGCTGAGAGGCCCAGCCGCTCCGGGTCAAGTTGTAACAGGGCGAAGCGCAAAAGATGGTCAAACACAGAGATATAGCGGATGCCGCCTGAAAGCGTGGCTGTGGCCTGGAGGACGGCTTCATAACAAATAGCGGGTATCATCGTCGATTCGAAGGTTGGCCGCGCGTCGGACTGGAAATCCTCCGGTCTAAACATCAGGGGAAATTCTTCGGTGAGTGAGGCGATCAGCGCTTCCCGATGTTCGGGAAGTGCGGAGATAAGCTTGAGCAGCGAGGCTTTACGCGGCTCTATCACGCGCTGTTCTCCACCAGACAGTCCTGTTTTATGCATCCCGGCCCAGCGTAGGAGCGTTACAGGATTGATGCCGAGCTGACCAGCTAACTGCTCCCTTGTGCTGGTATTACTGGCTACCTGGCCGACAATCACGCGCCAGGCATACTGGTGCTGCTGGAACATCCCGATACTTACTCCTTCCTTGCAGGCTTGTTGTAAATCTCTGCTCCCTAGTATATCTCTATAGATTTGAAGTGTCCAGTCTACACTTTTGGCTGTATTGTATTCAGTCATACCAGTATAAAATACTATCTTGAGAAAATGCCAGAGCTGTATGCAGACAAAACTGTTACTTTTATAACAAAGTATTGACAAAAGTTACGCCTTCATGCTACCCTCCAAATTAGGGAAGCTGAGAAAAAGGATCATTTTGTATCGTTGTTAGCCTTGCCGAAAAAGGGTTGCGTGGACAGAGTAGACCGCCGTTGTACAGCCTTTTCACGGGTAGGCTCAAGCGAGAACCTATCCTGGTTGTTGGAAGAGAAAGGAAGCGGTCGTATGACCTGGCAACATACTCATTCAGGTATGGAAAGTACCTGTATCAGTCGAGAAACCTTTCAGCAGATTGTTGTGGGCGATTTCATCACATATTTGCTGGCCCCGGACCTATTGCCCAGCAATCCGCTCCGGGAATGGCATGGACGCGTCGAGCAGGTGAAAGTTGAAGATGTGCTTGTATCTCTTCTGGATGAGGGATATGCTGGTCTGACGGAAGTAGTGAACAGGCACGAAATCATCTCAGTCAGCAAAGACCGCTGAAACCGATGTCTTCACCTGCCAGATAGAAGTTCGCTCGCCTTCTCTGCTCTGGTACTGCTTTGCTGAGTTTGGCTATGCTCCGGCATTGCTCTTTAACTCCCTATGTCCACTTACTGCTCCTTATCCTCGTTGAATGAAACTCCTGTATTCCTCTTTGCGTGTAAGAGCAAGCAGCAAATGAGAGCCTGTTCAGGAGATATTAAATGGGAACACGCGTCCTTGTGATCAACGACACTCAAGAAATCCTGGAAATGTTTCGGATGTTATTAGAAGATGAAGGATATGAAGTCATCCTTTCATCGTTCCCAATGCAGAAGATTCAGGAGATCGAGCAAATCAATCCCCAATTGATTATTCTTGATTTTATCTTTGGAGAGCGGAAATTAGGTTGGCAGATGTTGCAATTGTTGAAGATGCAACGCGCCACCGCCAAAATTCCAATAATTATCTGTACCGCCGCTGAAAGTGCTGTGAGGGATCAAGAGGGGTATCTGGTCTCGCAAGGCATCCAGATAGTGTATAAGCCGTTCGATATCGATGTGCTCCTTCTCGCCATCAAGCGTGCGCTAGAAACGAACGGCAAAACTCTCTAGATGGGTATTTCCCCGTGTCGTAGCCGCGGGGGGATTTGGGCCCGCGGAGAGCCCACCCCGGGAAAAGACGGGGCCGCGCAAACCAGGAGGGGAGCCAGTTGTTTGGGG
>JAICIM010000007.1 GCA_025928885.1 Ktedonobacteraceae bacterium
TGTGGCGTGGTGGTGGTCAACAGCGCCTCATTTTGGACGATATCGCGCCGACTTCCCGGCCCAAACGCTGAGGCTGGAGCATGCACATGCGGCAAAATCTCGACCGCATTGCCAGTCCATAAACATTTGCCACTATCGATTAATGCGAACAGCAACGGGGCCGCCACGTCGTCGGCGTAGATCTGATCGCCGGTCATATATAATTGTTGGGGCCGCTGTGAGGGATCGTGTGCGGCATTGGCGAGCAGCGTGTCCAGGGTGGAGAGCATCTCCGTGCCGTCTCCGTGCATCTTGCGACATGAGCCATGTACGATACTGAGCTGGTTGATATCTTCCGGCGGCAGCACAAAGCACGGCAGCGGATGGCCCTCATACGTCAGCGTCTGTAAGCCTGTATCCTGAGTCGCACGGGGCGTCAAAATGCCCGGTGTGCTGAGATAGGCTGTCGCCTTGCTTACCCCTGACTCATTGCCGTCGGCGGGTTGGAAGAACAGATCATAATAATAGAGCTGGCCCCAGGTCAGTTCCTGCTCTTTGTTAGTAGCATGGGCAGTTACGGCGACGATGTGGAGAAAGTCTCCCAGCCGTACCGTTGTGCGCGTCCCCTCTATACACAGACGAAATGCACCGCTCGGATCTTGCATATAGACACGCAACGTGACGCGGCGCGGCTCTTTCAATGCGAGCCAGATGGTTGCCGAAGCTGGCTCGACTCGCCGTACAATAGGCCCGGAGAGGATCAGGGGCAGATCTGCAATACGATCAGCTAGAGGTGTCCACGACATACAAAAGCTCGCTCCATAGCATAAGTTATTTGTGTTTCATGATGTGAAAACGAATAGAATGGAAATGTATTTATGTGGTATTGATCGAAAAGTCGTTATTCGCGCTATGTATGGGGGCGCGTTATTGTTCTCTGCTTCGTTCTCATTGTCTCATTCTGTACCCCATTAGCATACAATATCTGTGTGACCGGTTGCAATGGTTCAGGCTGAAACAGCGGCACAATGAGAGAAACTCTATCACCAGCTTTGGCGGGGCGAACTCATTGAACGAGTTCGCCCTGTTCTTTTTAACGTGAAACAACCTCTGGAGAGCGATAGAGCATCTCCCCTGCATGCGGCACATACAGGATACCTTCCTGTTCGCGATTCTGCCATTCACGCGGATCAATAGTGTGATAATCGCGATAGCCCAGGTTTACCAATCGGCAACGCTCCTCCGGGATGCTGGTTGCCAGCGTTACCTGGATGCGCGGCGTTTCGATGCCGGTCGCGGGGTCATAGGTGCCGCTCCCTTTCACATGTGTGCTGTGGGCCAGAATGGTGCCGGGTACGTCTTTGAAGCGCTCCCACTGTTTGAGGAAATACTCCTGCACATGATAGCCCACCTCGTCGATGAGCCTGCCGTGCGTATAGGATATTTCGCTGATATGTGGCGCATAAATAATCACCTCGCCGCCGTCCGCTATGGCTGGCTCGGTTTTGTACATTGCTTTGGCCGCCGTCCACAGATCATCGTACATCGTTGAGGGAGCAGACAGTACGCGCCGGAACGGTTGCTGCACGGTAATGAGATTGAGTTGCGCCGAAAGATCAGCCGCCTGCTCGAAGGCTTCGGTATACGAGCCGATGTAGAGGCCGTGTAGGTTCTGTCCCTGCATCACCATCGCCAGGCACAGAATCGGCTTCGGCACAAATTCTGCGGCCCGATGGATCACGCGTCGCACAAGCGTATCTTTCACCCCGATCGTGTGCATGCTGGTGAGACGCGCCCCCAACCAGTGGGTGAAGTTGATGATATCCGGGCCGGCAATGCCGGGGAAAAGATACTTCGCGCCACCGGAGAAGCCAACGACCTCGTGAGGAAAAACGGGGCCGCAGATCATCAAGAAATCGTACTCAAAGATCATCCCATTCAGCGTGACCGACACCTCCTGTTCGAGTATGCCGTTTGTCAGATCCGACGCCTCCTGACGCGAGATGACGCCGATTGTTTTGAGGGTGCCGGGATCGGCCCAGTGATGATTAAAAACCTGCACATTAGGATAGCTCTGCGCCCGCTCCTCGCTTGATGCCCCGACTAATTTGTTGATTGCCTCTTCCGACATAGGCTGGTGCGTCCCCAGCGCAATCAGATAATCAAGTCGTGCCACCCGTTGCCCAAGTTGCTCATACAGGAGGCGAAACATCAGCGGTATCGGGGCCGTGCGTGTGCCATCGGGGATGATGACCAGGACACGCTTGCCATCGAGTGCGAGGCCCTTGCAGGTCGTTTCTAGCAGATGGTGTACATCGTCGTCGGTCAACGTCTGAGTTGTGAATCCTTTTCCCTGTATCATGCTATTACTCTTCTCTGAATGTATGGATTGCTCGCAAGTAAACAATTACTGCCCTATTGTACCATTCAGAGGGAGCATTCAGTGATCCCTGATTGCTGATCCTGTTGCTCATCTTGTGTATTTGATGTAGAAACTTTGAGAAACCTTTCACCATTATATAGCATGAAATGAAAACCTATTGGATAAATATTCTATTAAAAAAGAGAAAATGAGGTTACTGCTTATTAAATACAGCGTTATACAGATAGATCATCATAAAATACTCGATCGGCGTTTGTGGCAAATATCATTGAGGACCGCAGTAGCCGCATCTGAGGCAAGGAAGCAGTATTCGTATCATCTTTTCCTCCATGAAATGGGGTGATGATGCTGTGGTGGGCTATTGTGGGGTATGTAGTTTGTTGTGTAGAGGTAACAGGGGGTTCTGTTAGGAAGGGGGTTTCATATGGAGGGTCATCAAAAAAATCATCGTCAGTTTCAATCGGGGCATGTTCCAACAACGGCACCAACAACCGCTTTCTCCTCCAATGATAGTGATCTGCCACATACGCCGCCACCGTCTATGGCACGCTGGCCGCTTGGGCCTGGACCAATCAAGCCACCAGTATTGATTATGCCTGATGCATCTGCAAAGAGGCGCTCGCCACCTTCTCTGCGTCCTCGCTCTGGTTTACAGACTACGCGCAAAGCAGCGCGTAAAACAACGAGATCCAGACTGCTCTGGACGATGACGAGTATTGTGGTCGTATTGAGTGTGATGGTTGGCGTCACCTGGATCGATACGAAAGCAGTGGCCGATGTGATGTTTTTTCAGGTCAATATGCCGCGTACTGCGCCAGTGGCTGTTGGCAATGGCATTGTGTTTCCTCTTCAGCGCTTCGATCTCTCCTACTCCACAAATGAACAGGTACTTGAGATCCTGGTAAAAGTCGGCGATGTAGTACAACCAAATCAGGCGCTTGTGCGCTTAGCGCATCACGGCCTGCTGACCTCTCCTATGCGTGGGACGGTGACGGCAATCAATATTAATCCCAACGAAATATTCTCGGCGAATATGCGGCTTTTAACGATTATGGATGAAACGGCAGCTATCGTGCATACGAATCTGCCGCTGGCGACTTTTGCCCATATCACGCCGGGTCTGGCAGCGGAGGTGAGCAGTCCTGCGCTACCCGGACAGACATTCGAGGGAACCGTCAGCAATATCATTCCCCAGGCCGACACGCAAACAGACACCTTTGAAGTGTGGGTCCGCATCGACAATCAGAAAGAGGTGCTCCTCCCTGGTATGAAAGTGTCTGTAAGGATTGCGGTGGCGCAATAGAAATTTATTGCGCCACTGGAAATTATAAATACATCTCTTCGGCTAGAAGATATCAGGTAGTGATGTATAATTACTAGCAAGAAGTGGAGAGGGAATGCATAAAAGGAAGCTGTTAGAGAAAGCCTTAACAAGCCCAAAAAATCTTTCGTTCCACGAATTGGTGACGTTAGTAGAAGCTTTTGGCTTTCGTCTCTCGCGAATAAGAGGCAGTCATTTTATTTTTGTTCACCCAGGCATACCAGAACTTATTAACATACAGGAGAAAAGTGGGAAGGCAAAACCTTATCAAGTACGTGAGTTTCTTATGTTGGTAGCGCGATATCATCTTCAATTAGGAGGTGAAGCATGAAAGACTATCATATTAACATTTTTTATAGCGAAGAGGATGAAGGATATATAGCAGATATCCCCGATCTTCAATACTGCTCCGCTTTTGGAGAAACGCCAGAAGAAGCTCTGAAAGAGGTGCAGATCGCTAAAGCTGCATGGCTTGAAGCAGCACGTGCGGAAGGCAAGCCCGTTCCCCCTCCCCACTATAAGCCAGAGCTACATCAGACTGCATCTTAATAAATTTTGACCTGTAGGTGAAAGTCGTGCGACTTCCACCTACAGTCTTGGGTTGATTTACAACCGTTGCGCCACCTTTTGCTGATAAATGGCTTCGTATAACAATAAAACGGCGGCGTTGGCGACATTGAGCGAATCGGCTCGACCGTGCATAGGGATGGAAACGCTGACATCGTGCAACTCGTACCATTCGGGGGAGATGCCATTCTGCTCATTGCCGACAATGATAGCCACGCGAGCCGCATAGCTAATCTGTCGATAGCTGAGAGGGGCGTCCGGGCTGGCTGTAATGATTTGAAAACCATGCCTGCGCAGCCAGGAGGCCGCCTCCTGGACCTCGCTTTCGATAACGGGATAGCCGAATAATGAGAAGTTGCTGTCAAGCGTTACGATTGCTTTTTCTGATCATCCTGTTTTGCAGCTTCTTGTTGTTGTACCTTCTCTGGCGCACGCGAGGTCATTGGATCAATAATATCCTCGCCTGGACCAGCGCCACGATTGTCGCGCTTTTTATCTCGATCTCCCATTGCAGTCTGTGGTTGACCAGGATTGCGCCCACCGAGGTTGCTCTGTCCATGCCGATCGATGCGATTGACATCATTGGTGGATTCCCCGGCAGCGCCTGTAGTGGTGAGGCCGCCACGATCAGTGGGAAGATTGGCTCCAACCGTCTGTTTCGACGAGGTGCCACCAGCTGCGACCGTGCTATCGCTGGTATTGATGCCGCTATCTGGCTTACTACTGCTGCTGGGAATCGTGCCGCCGCCAACGGTGCCAAGATCGCGCTTCGGGTCCGGGCCACCGCTGCCAATGGAGGTCTGCGTGGGATGCTCCGGCACCATCTTATTATAATCTGGATGTTTGGGATCAGGCCCGGTGCTATCTGTTACATGGCCTTTCGCTGTTTGCTGTTGGTCGAGCGTATCGTCATTCATCGGTGCGCTTTCATTTTCAGCACCACGGCTCACGGGGCCACGTGCCATCAGGTCTTCCTGCTCTGAATGTTCGTACTTTGATTTTTCAGACATATGTCTCCACCTTCCTGGTTGTGGACTACTTTCTCTTTCTCTCCATCGCTACCCAACATAAAGAACACGTCTTTGCCAAGAGAAGGGGAGACTCAACAGGAAAAGGTAAGCTTTTTATGCCCTAACGAGCTTCCGTTCGTTTAATCAATCCCGCACGCTCCAGATCGAAGAGCAGCCGGTAGACCTCTTCGGGAGCTTTGCCCATGAGGTGGGCCAGATCTGGGGCCGGGCGTTTTCCATCGATCAGCAGAAAGAGGCGGCGATGGGTGCGCGAGAGCTTCATTTGCTCGATGTACTGAAGCGCCGCCGGGCCTTCCTGTAACCGATACGGTATTCCCATCGGAGGAGGCGTATCAGGTGTTTTTATTGTGGGTATTTGCCCGGCCACTATCGGGATCGGTCGGGTGATGGCAGAGAGCGGTCGGGTATCCGTGCGGCGTTCGCTGCCGGGACGGAAGTTCGGAGGGGGCGTGTGTGGTGTGGGTGCTGGCGATAGCTGAGGAGGTGAGGGAGGTGTATTGGGGTTGCCAAGTAAACGCTGGTTGATCTGCGATAGCTCCTCGACTGAGGTCTGGAGAAAGATGAAGCGGCAGAATCCCCACTCGCTGAGCCGGTTCAGCGCTTCTACCCCGCGTAGCTGATCGATGCTTGCCTCAGCTCCCCGATACTGGCTGGCAGCTGCCTGAACGACCTGCCCGTTGATAAAAATGATCGTTCCCTCTTCGATGATGTTGCCGTAGCTGCGTTCTACTTTGAGTATTCCCGTCTGATGCGCCAGTAACATCGAGTGAATCACATAAGATAGCTGTTCCGTCGTTGCTTCTCGCGATTCTGGCATGTGTGAGCATCCACCTTTTAATGGTCAGGCTAGTTAGCTGGCACGCCATAGGGCCAGGTCTGTTGCATGCTATTTTTTGTTGTGCCGGAAAATAGGGATAGGCAGGTGCAATGAAACATAGGCACAAATGAGTATAGAACTGCATCAGGCTAGTGGTAAGGATAAGGAATATCTGCTATTTTGTCAAGTTTATCTCTTCTTTTGTCTGCTTTACGACTATGGAGAAGCCTGAAGGTAATTGTTGGAATCCTGTCAGACCAATAAACCAGGATAGTTGACTTGTCCGCTTTACTGAATTATTATGAATCCTATACAGTTCAACTACACATTGAACCTGTTATGTTAGTTCTAAGAACAGACAGGTCCACAATGCTCAGGAGGTGTGCTATTGTCTTCACAGGCAGGGGAAGAGTGGTTAAGCTTACGCGAGGCGGCAGAACTGTTGGGCATGCATCCGGCGACCGTACGTTTGTGGGCAGATCGTCACGAGTTACCATCGCGTCGCACCAGTGGAGGACATCGCCGTTTTCGCCGCGCTGATATAGAGGCTCGTCTACGACAGGAGACCGAGCCAAAACCCGATCCAGCTGTTCAGGTGTTGATCCAGAGCTTGCTGGGACGGGTCCGCCTGGCCTTTACCGACGGCACGCTGAGCACCTTGCCCTGGTATCAGCACTTCGACGAGACCGTGCGCGAGGCGTATCGCCACCTGGGACGCCGCCTGCTCGATCTCTTGCGCCGCGCCCTCAGCCGCGAAACCGATCGCGAGGCGTTGCAGCGCGAAGCAGTAGAGCTTGGCACTGAATACGGCACGATTACCAGCCGCTCGCATGTCTCGGTCGCCGATACCGTGCGTGCCTTCCTCTACTTCCATACCCTCGTGGATGAAGGCATCTTGCAGCTTGCCGAGGTACGCGGCGCTCGCGAACAGGATATTCCCTGGATTGAAAGCCTCTATCAGGTCCAGTTTATTACCAACGAAATTTTACCCGCTCTGATCGAAGCTGCCGAAAACCTTCCTCAAGAGCAAGAAGCCTCCGCTCCCCCTCAATGAGCTTGAAACAATTTATGGTCTTCTAGTAGTACGTCTTATAATAGTAGAAGGTTATGATTGCTCAGGTGGATGGAGCCGGTGTATGCCATCCTCCTCGTAGTCATCTTTGATGTTATCTCGTTGAAAAGATTTCTACCTGCTAGAAACGAAGGGGGGAGGAGGCAACAATGCCGGAAGAGGATTCCTATCATCCCTTGCCATCACAACAGGTGCCGTTTGTTCCGCCAGAAAAAGCGCTGGTTCCTTACACATCTACCGATGCAGTCAGGCGTACATTAGAGCATCGCCGCTATCGGAAAATACTCTTCTATCATCACGTACGTAGAAATCTGCGCCAGGCCCGCGCCCATGATCGTCAGGTCTCGCAACGCTTCTGGATGACGATTGCTTGCACTGTTTTCGCCATCGGCTTCGTCTTTTTCTCCGTCACCGGTACCGGCGCGTATGCCACCCTGCGCTTCTATCAGGATACCCAGACGAAATATATCCCACGCGTTGTGACTCTGCACGATCTGATGCCCCTCGATAACCTCAAAATGTATGATCGCCACGGCGCTTTGATCGGCCAACTCACCGATCAGGGGCTGCATACCGCCGTCACCCTTAACGATGTTGCGCCCTCGCTGATCAATGCGACCATCGCAATAGAGGATAAGAATTTCTGGACCAATGCCGGTGTCGATATTCCGCGTATCATTCAGGCGGCCATCAACGATCTGCGCAGCGGACGAGTCGTTGAAGGCGGTAGCACAATCTCGCAACAGCTGATTAAAAATCTGGTGGTCGGCAAAGAGACGAGCATTGAGCGCAAGCTGTCGGAGGCGATGCTGACCCCCGAACTCAATAGTCGCTATAGCAAACGCGATATCCTCGAAATGTACCTCAATAGCATCTATTATGGACAACAGGCATACGGCATCGATGCCGCAGCGACGGCCTATTTCGGCTTGCAGGATAAACCGGGCAAACGCGCCTCCAGCCAGCTGAGTATTGCTCAATCGGCGATGCTGGCCGGTCTACCGCAATATCCTTATGGCTACGACCCCTTCCAGCATCCACAGGCGGCCTTGTTGCGCTTTCAATCGGTCATTGATGCAATGGTGAGCCAGGGCTATATCACGAAGGTTCAGGCGCTTGACGCCGAACGCGAAGCCCGTCGTCCCAACTTCTTCAAACATCCTGATCTGGTCAATCGCGCTCCCCACTTCTTCAACTTTGTGCTGGGCGAGCTTGAGCAGGAGTTTCATCTCAAACGCAACCAGCTCTCGCTCTCCGATATGCAGATCTATACAACGCTCGACCTCACTTTGCAGGACAGGATTCAAAAGATTGCGCAAGAACATATAGCAGAGCTGAAGTACACACATCATGTTACCAACGCAGCCGAAGTGCTGATCGACTATCATACCGGCGCGATTATCTCGCTGCTGGGGAGTATCGATTATAACGATAAAAGCATCGATGGACAGTTTGATGTCGCGACGCAAAGCTATCGTCAGCCCGGCTCATCCTTTAAACCATATGTTTATGTGGACGCTTTTCAGCAGGGAGCCTCGCCAGCTCAGGCCATCGACGATGCACCCCTGACGATCAAGCTGCCTGGAGGCAATCCGCCAACGTTCAGCCCGACAAACTACGATAACAAGTATCACGGCCATATGACGCTGCGTTGCGCTCTGCAAAATTCGCTCAATGTGCCGGCGGTGAAGGTCTTGCAGCATGTTGGGATCGATAATGCAATGAGTATGGCACACACGATGGGGATAAACAGCTATGAGGGCTATGCCGGCTATTCGTTGGTGCTGGGCGGTCTCGGCGTTCGTCTGATCGATCACACCTCCGCCTATGGCACCTTCGCCAATGGCGGCATGCATGTGCCGTATTATGGCGTTGAGAAGGTTGTGATCAGCCGCACGCACGAGACGATTCAGCATCAGCGCGATTCGGGGACGCAGGCGATCAGCCCGCAACTGGCGTATATGATGACCGATGTTCTGAGCGACAATCAATCGCGCCTCCCCGAGTTTTTTGATTGCAACCCGCTGCAACTCTACTCCAACTCGCAGGCCGATTGCTGGTACGGCAATCGTGGCACCGTTCGCCCGGCAGCCGCTAAGACGGGAACGACCAACGATTTTCGCGATAACTGGACGGTTGGCTATACCACGGATTATGTGATGGGCGTCTGGGCCGGCAATGATGACAATACGCCTATGTTCGATGTAACCGGCGTTCAGGGCGCGGCCCCGATCTGGCACGATTCGATGTTGGTGGCCGAGCAGGGACATCCGGTACACGATTTCAGCAATCCCGGCGGCCTGGAGCGGCAAACTGTGACCTATCCCGATGGTGTGAAGACCACCGACTGGTTTCTGCCTGGTACGGCCCCACTGTCTATTGAGCCAACTCCTACGCCCGGCACGTTCACGATACCAGGGCTTGAGCCAACGCCAACCAGCGAGCATGATCATGACGATAATAAGAATAATCGCTCTGCGGCTCGTCCATATTGCCCCAATAATTACAGTTTTGCGTTTGCTCCGCCTTCTTCCTCATCTCATAACAATGACCTGTTTTTCTCCGATCCAGGTTGGTGGTAACAGGTCTTATGTAGCGCCAATCTCTTGCAACTGGCGCGGCCCACACCGACTTGAGCCGCGCCAGTCACCAGGGAGGTGCTACATGAGCAGAATCGAAAACTAAAAATACTATGATCTTCCGAACGACAGCCGCAAGGGGATTGTCGCGAAGACAGCCGCAAGGGCTATCGCTACTTGACGTGTTGAATTCTTCTGGTATACTAAGGAAGAAAATATGTTCTAAATTTTCTAGATCGGAGGAATGGACATGGATATGACACATACCAGGAGGCAGTCGCAGCCCATTGCGGACGATGTGATGAACGATGACTCCCTCTATGAGACTCGCATGCCCAGCAGTGTCAGGCGCTATAAAACATCCTCAACTGCTCAGCGCAACCCCGCTGACGAGCCGATTTCGCGGCAGGGAGCCTTTATCCAGCGCCGGCGCTCAAGTTCTCAGTCAACGCAGGGCATCGCCTCTAAGGCCATTGCGCCCCCTCGTGAGAGAAGCGAGCAGAGGAGTTTCCCGCTCGTCCCTACAGTTATAGGTATGATTATTACGATTATCTTGATTATGAGCTTCAGTCTCGCCAGCACCTGGTGGAACACATATCAGGATGACCTGCACTACGGGCGACCGCGAACCTCACAAATGGATGCTGTGGTAGGGCATGGTGATAGCGCCAGTAATCCGACGCACTTTATCTTTATGAATCTACGTCGTCATGTGCAAATTATTGAAATTCCCGGCGGCGACCCCAGCCGTTCGCGTATCTTCATTGGTCCGACACTCTATGGTGATGGTCAGGATTTAACGCCGGTGACCGGCGAGATTCGCGACATTAATGGTGATGGGAAGCTCGATTTAATCGTCCATATTCAGAATCAACAGGTTATATTCATTAATGATGGCACCACGTTCCATTCGCAATGAAGCTGCTGCTCGTTGTGGATAATTAACAGAGGGTATGGTTGAGATGCGAATCGCAGGACGCGAGCATTTCAACTATGCCCTTTGTGTTGTATCCGATCATTGCAAGCATTACCACTTCTGCCTGTTCTTCATACATCCTTAAAATTCATCTGTTACAATATCTCTATATACTCAACAAACAAGGATGGAACGTACCATGAACTCTCCACAAGCAGGTCAGCAAGAGCTGCTCTATTTCTGGGCTATTGGCGATCTTCATTATCGCACCATTCCAGCCTGGCACGAGCTGCATACCAAGCGCCTCTCTCTTATGTATAATGATCTCCATGCATTGTGGAGCAGCGAAGAGGGTAGCCCCACCTTTTGCGTCTCCCCCGGAGATATTGTCGAGACCTGTATTATCGATAATCATCAATTAGCAAAAAAGTGCATTGAGGAGCAGCTGGGATCGATCCCCTTTTATCCAGGTGTGGGCAATCATGAATACTACGGTCCCAATGGAGAAGAGCCGACCCTGATGGCTCCCACCTATACGCAAGTCTGGGAGAAGCCGTTGCGCTATAGCTGGCAGGCGGGCGAGACGATCTGTATCATGCTCGATTATCCCGATCCCATGACGCTGAAAGACCCCAAATATGTTTATCTTTCCGAGGAGGCATTAACTTTTCTCGATACAACTCTGACAGCCCATGCCAATCTGCCAGCGATTATTTTCCTGCACTGCCCGTTGTATGATACTGTGTTGGATCGCGATCCCAAACGCCATCGCGACTATAACTCGCTGCAATACTTCTTCTCGCTCGAAAACTCAAAGGAGATACGCGCTATCCTGGCCCGTCATACAAACGCCTGCCTGTTGTTCAGCGGCCATACGCATTCGGGCTGGCAAGCGCCAAATCTGGTGAAAACGGAGCAACTGGGCCAGCATCCAGTCACGTTTGTACATTTGATGTCGCCCTGGTATACGGGGACCCACACAGGGCCGAGCCTCAATAAGGGGCGCGTGACCTATGTTCCCGATACGCCGAATGTTATTCCGACGTTTGCTGTGCGCCTCTTCCCGGAGCAGGCGCTGATTCGTTTACGCGATCATCAGACGCAAACGTGGTTGCAGGAGTGGCGTGTGCCGCTTAGATGACGAAGCGATAGCCGACGCCCCAGACGGTGACGATCTTCTCTCCCAGGGGACCTAGCTTTTTGCGCAGGCGGGTGATATGAGTATCGACGGTGCGATCAAAGCCGTCATAGTCATATCCCCACAGCTGTTGGAGCAGAAATTCGCGGCTAAATGCGCGACCGGGATGCGAGGAGAGTAGAACGATCAGATCGAACTCTTTCGGTGTCAGATCAATCTTAGCATTATTGAGCTGCACGATGCGCTCGGCGGTATAGATGCGCAGCTGACCATGCACGATTGGTGGTGGAGCTGCTGGAGTAGCCGGAGTATTGGATGCGAACGTGTTTCCACCGGTGGCAGCTACCGGCGTCAGGCGGCTATCAAGCTCTATACGTCGCAGCAGTGCGCGTACCCGGGCCTGGACCTCGCGAATGCTAAACGGTTTGCTGATATAATCGTCGGCCCCCACTTCCAGGCCGAGGATGCGATCCACCTCCTCATTGCGTGCTGTGAGCATAATGATCGGCGTGAGATGGTTCTGGCGGACGCGGCGGCAGACCGAAAGGCCATCCAGACCGGGCAGCATCCAGTCAAGGATGATGAGATCGGGGTGGTGCTGCTCAACCTGGCTCAGACCTATATTGCCATCAAAAGCCTGAAAGACAGTATGCCCCTCGGCCTCCAGCTCGTTGCGCAAGAGATTACAAATATCGATTTCATCTTCAACGACAAGTATGCGTGCCATCGTCCTATCCTCTGTAGTGTTTACCTGGTTGCAGAGTTTGCTACTCTCCCTAGTGTACAACCAGATACCTCTTGTATACAAGAGGGCAGGACGCATGGCGTATTGGATGATATTATGCTTGCTGCACTACGTGCTGTGCTGGATGTTGCGGCGGTTGTTGAACCGTCCCTGCGATCTGGAGCAGGACGCAGAAGCGCGTTCCTTCTCCCACTTTGCTTTCAACGGTGATCGAGCCGTGCATGGCCGTGACAAAATCCTTGACGATCGATAGGCCCAGGCCGAAGCCGCCAGATGTGCGTGAGCGCGAGGCGTCTGTGCGATAAAAGCGCTCAAAGACGCGCCCGAGATCCTCTGGGGGAATGCCGATGCCGGTATCTGCGACTGAGAGGGCGAGCGCGTTTGCTCCGGCAGGTTCGAGCGTGATAGAAACGATCCCGCCGTTGGGCGTGTAAGTGATGGCATTGCGTACAAGATTGAGGAGCACCTGGATGAGCCGTTGACGATCAGCCAGGACGGGTGGCAGTCCAGGCGTGATGGCGCGAACGAGCGTGATCTGCCGGTCGCGCCGTGCCAGTGGCATCAACGTTTGATAGACCTCCTCAACTACTGTCCCGGCCTCGACCGCCGAGAGGTTCAAACTCAGCTCGTTGGCCTCCGTCTTTGCCAGAGAGAGCAGATCGTCAACGAGCGAGCCGAGCCGCACGGACTCGCGATGCACGATCGTGAGATATTTCTGCAACGCCTCCGGCGAAGGCGCTTTACTGCTATCATCGTCGCTAAAGCCGTTCAGGAGCGATTCGAGATGGCCGCGAATGCTGGCGACCGGGGTGCGTAGCTCGTGTGAGACGTTGATGATCAGGTCGCGCCGCTTTTGATCGGCCTGTTCCGCTCTGATGCGCTGCTGCTCGGCCAGTGCTTTTGCCTCGGCCAGCCGCAAATCTTTATCGCTTAAACCCAGCATTGTACGAGCGATCTGACCCCAGGCCCAGGCCATGCCATTTGTGATATAGAGCGGCGCAAAAATGATCCCGCCACCTGTCATCGATATTTCCAACACACGACCAACAGTGAGGGGGCGCGTTGGTGGTGTGAGTTTCATCGATTGCGATATGATGGTGGAACGCGATCGGCGAGAAGTTCCCGTGATAGAAAATAGCAGAAAAACGAAGGGCGAAAAGAACGGCCCCAATGAGATCGACACCGCCAGCAGCGCCAGTACCATCGCCAGGGCGCTGAGGGTGATGCAGAATGTGATGGAGCCAATCAACAGCTTGAGGAAGAGATAGAGCAGGCTCTTCCAGGTTACGCTATTGCTGAGATGAGCGCGTACCCGGTCCCAGAGCGGCTTTGTGTTGTCAACCGGCCCTTCCATCGGTGGGATAGGCACGTTGAGCCAGTTGATCGCCATTGTTCGCTCCATCGCCGCCAGTTTCCACCAGAGCCACATGACAAATAGTAGGATGGGAACGCCCAGCCAGATGACCAGCGTCCCTATGCCGAGCGTGAGGCCCACGGCGAGAAAGACAAAGTAGAACAGGCCCAGCGGAAAAGAGAGCAGCAGATAGCCAATGCTGGCGTACGTTTGTTTCTGTATCGTAAGACGATGCAAGCTGGGAATCATAGAACGGCCCTCGACCAATCAATCTATCGAACAATCAAGATACTTTCAATGCTTTTTTCTACCTGTTACAGGATAGCACGTGGTTGTTGATAGCATATGATCAAAGTGTTACAAAACTGTGACGATTTCGCATCACCATTGCAGGGCATTGATACAGACAAAAAGAAGCTCGGCGGAACGTACCCGCCGAGCTTCTTTCTAAGACATCCCCTCCTCCATCGTCCCCAATAAATTCCACGATACACGTGTGAAAGTGATCCTGTCAGTCCTCCCCCACTCAACATACTGTACCGTCCTCTATCCCGTTTCCCCATCACTGCCACCCCAGGAGATCAGAAGACAGCACTCCTGGTATACTGGCAAGTTCTTGCACACCCCTCTTCTCCCTCTGCCATCCTTTAACCATGACCGCATTTCATCTCTAAAAATAAATAACCTACCCGCATCTTCTACTACCATCTCCAACCGCATCTTCCACCCTCGATCATGAGCAGAACTGTTCCTCCACTAACCGCACTTCCATCATTTCCCCTGGTGCCATCTACCAGGTTTTTTTCCTCTCGTTTCCTACGCCCATACTATAACATAGAGTCATGACGAACCCATGAATTGATAAGCGTGTATGATGAACAAAAATTCATCTAGAGAGAAGTGCGGCAATGCATTCACATTACAGATTTTTCATCCGTTGCCAATCTTGCGTAAACTTCTCTACCGCTCGCTCGCTTTCAGGATCTGTCAGGAGGGAGAGCAGGACCTCTGGCGGCACAGTCAGATCGTGTGCGCCAGCCTGGAGAGCCTCGGCAGCCTCCAAAGACGACTTGATACTTGCGACCAGGATGCGCGAGGTGAGTTGCTGGCTCTGAAAGAGTTTGGCTATCTGGGCAATGCGTTCGCTGGCATTGACGCCCGAGCGGGCGAGGCGATTGTAATATGGAATGATGAAGTCGGCCTGGATCATGGCCGCACAATACGCCTGGGCAACCGAGGTGACGGCGGTAAATGCCACGCGATGCCCCTGTTCTTTCAAGCTGCGAGCCACGCGCATCCCAGTCTTCGTCATTGGAATTTTGGGGATGACGCGCTGTGGTTCGGTCTCGATATACGCGCGTGCCTCCTGCAGCATCTCCCCTTCCCTGGTCGCCCCCGGCTGAATAAAAACAAGCCCGGATTGTTTGCTCAACAGTGCGGAGAGGAGTTGTGATGGTGTGAGTCGTTGCCCGCGTTCGCTAGCCGCCAGCATAATCGACGGATTGGTTGTAACACCAGCCAGAGGCACCGTGCGTCCAACCTCAACGATATCATCAAGGTATCCACAATCGATGTAGAGGGCCATAATTGTTGCTCCTATCTCCTTTAAACTCTTCTATAGAAGATCTTTGTTGCAGACATGTTGTTTTGCTTGCAAATATTGTATAACAACAGGAGAGCCGTTATTGGGAAGGAGGTTGCGCTATCGATGCCAATTAAAGAGGGCTGGCGAGGCCGCTTTTTCGAGGATTTCACGGTTGGTGATATCTATCAACATCTGCTGGGGCGAACAGTGACAACTACCGACAATATGTGGTTTACCTTGCTGACGCAGAATACCGCGCCGATCCATTTCGACCATCACTACGCCGCGCAGACCGAGTTTGGTAAACCGCTGGTTGACTCGACCTTCACGCTGGCGCTGGTGACGGGGCAGAGCGTCGCAGATATCTCGCAGAACGTCTTTGCCAATCTCGGCTGGGACGAGGTGCGCCTCCCACATCCCGTTTTCGAGGGCGACACCATTTATTCACAATCGGAGGTGCTGGCGACGCGTGAATCGCGCTCACGTCCGAATGTTGGGATTGTCACGGTCAAGACCAGCGGCTATAATCAAGAAGGCGAAATCGTCATTACGTTTAAACGGACCATTATGGTGTATAAACGAGGCCACGCGCCGCAGATTACACGCCTGACAATGGAGCAATAGCATAATCAAAGGAGAAGGTGTTATGGCACAATTGAATGGAGCGCAGATTACATGGCTAGGGCATGCCACGTTTAAAGTGACGACGCCCCAGAACAAAGTTATTTTGATTGATCCCTGGATCGAGGGCAACCCGAAGAGTCCCGCCGAAGCGAAACAGCTTGATCAGGTCGATCTGATCCTGGTCACACACGGCCATTCCGACCATATCCACGATGCGGTGCCACTGGCGAAAAAGTTTAACGCGCACGTTCTGGCTATCGTAGAAACGGCCACCTGGATTGGTTCACAGGGCGTCGAAAACGTGGTCGGCTTCAATATTGGGGGCAGCATCAATGCGCAGGGCATCACGATTTCCATGACCCAGGCATTCCACTCTTCGGGCATCGATGGCAGCGATCAGACGGTCTATGGCGGCGATCCCGTTGGCTTTGTGATAGAACTGGAGAACGGCCTCAAGCTCTATCATGCTGGCGATACCTGCGCCTTTGGCGACATGCAGTTGATTCGCGAACTCTATGCCCCCGACATCGCCATGCTGCCAATCGGCGATTTCTATACGATGGGGCCAAAGGGAGCGGCTCTGGCGACGCGTCTGCTCGGCGTCCAGCACGTCATCCCGATGCACTACGGCACCTTCCCGATCCTGATAGGCACGCCCATGCAACTGAAGGACGAGCTAGTTAAACTGGGTCTGGAACGCGTTGAGGTAATCGAAATGACTCCGGGGCAGACGATCAAGTAGAGAGAATATATACAACCCCTTGCCAGGTTTGCTATAATCAAGCTTGATATGGGTGTTTTCTCGAAAAAGGAGTCAATATGAGCGCAGCTTCCTCCTCAAATAGCCCTTTATATGGTGCAGGTAGAGCGAGACCCGAAGCTTTCATTCCCTATGTGATCGAATCGACCCCACGTGGTGAGCGAAGGTGGGACATCTATTCGCGTCTGCTGCAAGATCGTATCGTTATTGTTGGCACGCCCATTAACGATCAGATCGCCAGTGCTATCGTTGCTCAGTTGTTGTATCTCGAAAGTGAGGACTCAACACGAGATATCTATATGTATATCAACTCTCCCGGTGGAGAGGTCTATTCTGGCCTGTCAATCTATGATGCCATGCAGACGATTAAATCGCCCGTTACCACCATCTGTCTTGGTATGGCGATGAGCTTCGGGGCGATTCTGTTGGCGGGAGGCGCGAAGGGGAAACGCTATAGTTTGCCTAATGCAACGGTGATGATCCACCAGCCATTGGGCGGCGCACGAGGTCAGGCAGCTGAGATCGAGATCGAGGCTCGTGAGGCCATCCGTTTGCGCCAGGTGCTCAACGAAATTCTCGCCAAACACACTGGACAAACTCTAGAGCGTATCGCACGCGATACCGACCGCGACTACTATCTCTCAGCACAACAGGCCGCCGAATACGGTCTGGTTGACGAGGTAATGGAGCTTGACAAGATCGAGGAGCAGAAGCGCGAATCATAGCTTGATAAACAGGATGTTTTCAAACGTAAACCAGGCGGTGCAAATTTCTCACCCCTGGTTTCTTTATGCCTGATATGGGAATCTCCCGATGTCATAGCCGTGCGCTTTATCGCATTTTGCCGAAATTGCTGTACATATACAAAAAGCGCGATAAAGCGCACGGCTATGACATCGGGAGGAAGGATCATCAATGAAGCGCGAACAATGTTTGCTTTGCGAGACGGTGCAATATTCTCTTGACGACCATATGTTGATCCTCAATGCGGCGGCGGACCCCTTTGTCCGGCAGCTCGTCGAGCTATTCGCTTCTTCGTCGGCTACTGGACGCGTGACTCTGGCAGAAGATAACGTCGCGCTCGCCCACGAACTGCTCACACTTGCCAAGCATGCTCAGACCGTTCAGCACGCCGCCTTCCACGACTATAGCGAACACGCTATCCCTGCAACGATCGATGTGGCGGCGATGAATCTGCTCTATCAACCCAACAATAGCTGGATGCATTATGGCCTGCAAATGGCTCTGTACCTATTGAAAGTGGGAGGGCGGCTCTACGTCGTGGGCGCGAAAGATCGCGGCATCCTTACAATCGCCAAACGTATGGAACAGCTCTTTGGCGAGGTGGAGACGCTGGAGATCAGTAAAGGGCAGCGGGTGCTGCTGGCCCGCAAAAGCGCTGCCACAAAAGCAACAACTGTGGGCGCGACTCTGCCCGTATTTGCCGATAATAAGCTGGATGAGGGGACGCGCCTCCTGCTGGCTGCATTGGAGGTTCACGCCGCCGACGATGTGCTGGATATTGGCTGCGGTGCCGGTTTGATCGGGTTGCATATCGCGCGTCTTGCCAGTAAGGGGAATGTGACGATGGTTGATGTGAGCCTGGCGGCGGTGGCGGCGAGTCAGCAGGCTATTGCAGAGAGTCAGCTAGCAAATATACGGGTTGCGGCCAGCGATGGGGCGCAGGCGGTTCTGACGCAGTGCTTCGATCTCGTGGTGACCAATCCCCCTTTTCATCAGGGAGGGATACAGACAACCGCCATTGCCGAACGTTTCATCCGCGAAGCTGCACAGGTGTTGCGTCCACAGGGACGCTTCTATCTGGTGGCGAATCGCTTCCTGAAATATGAGCCTGTTTTACGCGCCAGCTTTCAGGATGTGGAAGAGGTGGGAGGGGATACCCGCTATAAAGTACTACGAGCAACCCGACCACAGCACTCAAATATGTCGTAATTGCGTGCTATGATCTTTCCAACCAAAGACAATGATGAATTTCGAAGTCGCGCGACTTCGACCGGAGAGATCATCGGATTATCTGTATCTGGTTAAGCCATATATGATCCGCGTTCATGCGGTACAATAGTAGCGATACCATTTCTCTCACTGTTGTAGAGATACTCATCTGCTTATTCGGTAAGGAGCATTGCATTGTCTGGCACCTTGCAGCATTACCTGATCCCCGTTCGTATTATTGTACCCTTTTCTGGCTCCTCTGTTCTCTCTCTCTACATGGCTGATGTAAAAAGGGTCAGCGTTGCAAGCAATGTTCGTTCTTTAGTGCGGGCTGGTGGAAGTCTCTTTATCAGGCAGGAAGCATATATATCAGGCTAGAAAGGTATGGCACATGATAGAGCCACGCAGCGCCTTTATTGATGTTGACGATATCCGGCTCCACTATCTGGAGTGGGACCCGGCCCAATTACTCCCTGCGCAATCCCAGGGGAGGCGCGACGACGACGCAATTCCTCTTGTGTTGATTCATGGGCTGGGAGCAACTGCCGATACCTGGAGGATGGTTGCGGAACATTTGTATGATCGGCATCTCGTAATCGCCTTTGACCTGCGCGGACATGGATTGAGCGATCAACCTGTAGATGGCTATGATCTGGTGACGATGACGGAAGATATCATTTGTGGTATGGCTGACCTGGGCCTGGGACAGGTGGCGCTGATCGGGCATGGCTGGGGCGCGAGGCTGGCCCTGGTCCTGGCGGCCCGCCATCCAGCTCTGGTCAGCCATCTCTCGCTGGTCGATTGCCCACATATCGAGCCGAGGCACTGGCCCGGCATGACGCGTGAACGGTTTTTACGTGAAAAATCTTTTGCTGATACTTATCCCTCTTTTAAAGAATTTGCCAGAATTATTCGTGAAGAGATCGGCGATGGCCTGTATCCAGATGTGGAGACTATTTTGAGTACCTATGTGCGCGAACAGCCAGACGGCAGCGTCGAGACCCGTCTGCGCCCCGAATATCAGCGCCAGATCCGCGAGGCGCTCTGGGAGGATCGTGCGCTCTCTTATTATAGCAAATTGACCTGTCCCGTCTTGCTGGTTCCAGCGGCAGCCCAACCACAACCGGGAGAAGAGCCGCCGGAACGCCTGGAACTGGCAAATGAATTTGCCGCCACAAAAGGCTATATCGCGATGCAAGTTGCCCGCACCATTCATCATTGCGTCGTCCATTGGATGCCCGATGCCGCCCACGATATCCAGCTCCAGCGTCCTCAACAGCTCGCTCAGACCATCGCAAACTTTATCGATGGAGAAGATCCTCTGTAGCGACAATCTCTTGCGGTTGTCGCGGGCAAATTGGCAATATACATGTATGGGATGCGGCAATCTCTTGCGGTTGCCGCTACGTGAAGCAAAAATTTGGGGTTTTAAAGGCATTATGACGAAAATTCTCTACATGAATGGGACCATCTATACAATGGATGCCGCTCTGCCAGTGGCGCAGGCGATGGCGATCGATAGCGCCAGTGGCCGTATTGAGGTGGTGGGAACAAACGATGAGGTGCGGCGCGTGGGTGGACGTTTTAGCGAGGTTATCGATCTCCACGGCAAAACGGTCCTGCCCGGCTTTATCGATGCCCATATTCACCTCGTCAGCACCGCTTTTCGCGCCTATCATATCGATGCCGCCGCCTGCACCAGCGAAGATGAGGTGGCGGAACTGGTACGCGAACGGGCCGCGCAGACGCCGCCGGGTCGCTGGGTTCAGGGGGGGCAGTGGGATAGAAATCTCTGGGCCAACAGCAATTTTCCCACAAAAGCCTCGCTCGATGCTGTTGCCCCCGATCATCCCGTCGCCCTCTGGAGTAAAGATGGGCATCTGCTCTGGGTCAATTCGCTGGCCCTACAACGGGCAGGCATTACAGCACAGACGCCCGATCCCTCCACCGGAGCAATTTTGCGCGACGGATCAGGCGAACCAACCGGCATTTTGCAGGAGGCAGCCGCCACCACTCTTGTCTACGATGTTATTGAAGAGCCGGACGAAGCCTTACGTCGGGCTATGCTCGAACGCATCCTGCCGCAGTTGTTACGATCCGGCATCACCACGATACACGATATCGAAGGTGAAGACTCACTCAACCTCTTCCGCCAGTTTCGCGATGAGGGCAGGCTGGGTTTGCGGGTGCAGATGATCTTGCCGCGACAGCTGCTGCCACGATTGCGCGAACAGGGCATTCAGAACGACGAGAATGACCTGTTGCGGGTGGGTGGCATCAAAATCTTTGCCGATGGCACTCTCGGCTCTCAGACCGCTGCTATGCTCGAAAGCTTCGAGGGGAGTCCTGGTAACTACGGTATCCTGACGATCCCCGAGGCGGAGATGCAGGACGTAGTGAGCGATGCAACCGAAATGGGTCTGACCATCGCCGTGCATGCTATCGGCGATCGGGCCGCGCGAGTGGCACTCAACACCATCGAGCGTGCGCAACAGATGCTCGCCGAAGAGGGAACCGTGGCGAACCCTGCGTCGGGCCTGCGCTATCGTTTGGAGCATGTGCAACTGATTGCGCCCGAAGATCTGGAGCGCATGCGTCGCCTGGGCGTAATCGCCTCGATCCAGCCCTATCATGCCGTTGCTGACCGCGATATCGCCGAACGCTACTGGGGCAAACGCCATCGCCGCGCCTATGCCTATCGCACAATGCACGATATGGGGATTCCGCTGGCCCTCGGCTCCGACGCTCCCGTCGAAACCTTCGATCCCCTGACTATCCTCTACGCCGCTACCGCCCGGCGCGATCCCTCAAAAACGCGCCCATCCTGGCTGCCCGATCAGGCATTAGCCGTGCGCGATGCTCTGTGGGGCTATACAATGGGTGCAGCCTATGCCGGTGCTGAGGAGCAGCGCAAAGGCTCCCTCTCTGTTGGCAGGCTTGGCGACGCGGTTGTGCTTCGTGAAAACGTCTTGAACACCCCCCAGGAAAAAATGACAGAAAACGGCGTGCAGGCGACGATCGTTGGTGGAAAGATAGCGTACGGAGAGTTGTAAAAGGATAACTTGTATTTGCTCGCTTTATCGTTTTGCGTCGTAAAACGATAAAGCGAGCAAATACAAGTTATCAGGGATAAGAATATTCTTCCATTATTATCGCACTTTTCTATGCCATCTATACCATATTATCTTAACCATATCTAGTCTTTTTCTCCTATGCTTCAGCGTGTTTCATCCGATCTATTATTGTGGATGCGTTAATATGTAGAGCAACAGACATTGAAATGTTTGGGGCTGCGAAGCCTGAAGTTGTCTTGTAGTGAAGTAGAGGAGAAGAGGATATCCTATGTATTTGAACGCACAGACACGGCGCTATTTTTCGGGGCGTCGGCTCATCAGCATCATCGGCGCACATGTGGTTGTCCTGGCTATTCTGGCCGGGGCGTTATTGAGCAGCGGGACCGATCTGCTGGGCGCATTTGCTCAATCGCCCTGTTCGTCGGGAGATCAGATGTACAAGGTTGCGGGAGGAGATACGCTGGGTGCCATTGCATCCCGCTACAATATGTCCTGGCAGAGCCTGTCATCCTACAACAAGCTTGCCAACCCGAATGTCCTGTACATCAATCAGCATATTTGTATTCCAGGCAAAGCTACCACCAGCGGCAAGCCGATGACCAGCAACGTTACTTTAAATGCCAAAAGTGGTGCCGGTAATTTCTTTCCCTATGCTCAATGCACCTGGTTTGCCAATCAGCGCTACCATGAATTGAGCGGGAGATATGTTCCCTGGACCACCAATGCCAATGCCTGGCAGTGGGTCACGCGTGCCTATCAGTATGGCTGGAAAGTCTCCAGCAGCCCGTCGGTTGGCTCCATTATCGTCTTGCAGCCCTGGACGCAGGGGGCCTATGGACTTGGACACGTGGGCATCGTAGAGCAGGTCAGGGGTAACGGCAGTATCGTCGCCAGCAATATGAACTGGGGCGGCAACGGCTCAGCAGTCGTCAACGCCACCTTCCATGCCGGTCCTGGCGTCTCATTTGTCAGCGTATAGCAATGGAGGTGTGTGCGCGTGTATGGTCGAGGTGGCAGGCTTTTCTGGCCCATATTGTCCCTCCCATATGTGAAAAAGCACACGATATATCGATTGCAGAGAAGCAAAAAAGAAGCCGAGGCAGATCCGCCTCGGCTCTTTGTTCGCAGGGAATTGAAAAATCTACGCTCTGGACGGGATGGCGCTGATGGTGGTTGTCTCCTGAAGCTCGTCCTCATCCGCCTCTTCAATCAGAGGGTGTGTGATAAACCAGTCCTGGCTATCAAACGGTTCCTCGTCTGGTGCGGGCAGAATGGGAACGTAGGAGCCATCGGGCAGTAAACGATGGGCATTGGCCGTATCTTGCGAGATAGGGTCCAGCACACGCTCTTTGAGCGCCTTGCGGAGCGTGGGCGAATTGACCGGGAAGACGACCTCGACGCGGTTATTGAGGTTGCGTTGCATCAAGTCGGCGCTGCCCAGATAGATCTCTTCCTGACCATTGTTGCCGAAGTAATAGATTCGACTATGCTCTAAGAAGCGCCCAACAATGCTGCGCACGCGAATATTCTCGCTGATCCCCTCAATGCCCGGACGCAAGCAGCACATGCCACGAATAATCAGATCGATTTGTACCCCCGCCTGCGATGCCTGGTAGAGCAGACGGATCATCGCTGGATCGGTCAGCGCGTTGGTCTTGAAGATGAGCCGCCCGTTGCCGTATTGTTCATGCAAACGAATCTCGCGCTCGATCCGCTCAGCTATGCCACGCCGCAATCCCAGCGGCGCGACCAGCAATTTGCGATAGATGTTTTGCCGCGAGTGGCCGGTGAGCGAATTGAAGAGCGTTGTCACATCCGAGCAGATCTCCGGCTGGCAGGTGAGCAGGCAGAGGTCTTCGTAGATGCGGGCCGTCGTCGCGTTATAGTTGCCAGTGCCGAGATGCACGTAGCGATGCAGGCCCCGCTCCTCTTTGCGCACAACCATTGCGACCTTTGCATGCGTTTTCAAGCCCTTGAGTCCGTAGACCACATGTACTCCAGCTCGCTCTAGCTTCTTGGTCCACTCGATGTTGTTCTCCTCATCGAAACGGGCCTTTAGCTCGACCAGCACGGCCACCTGCTTGTTGTTCTCAACCGCTTCGAGCAGCGCGTTGACCACTGGAGCGTTAACCCCTACACGGTAGAGCGTTTGCTTGATCGCCAACACGTGTGGATCGTTGGCGGCGGCACGAATGAAATCAACGACCGTGCTAAAGCTGTCGTAGGGATGATGCAGCAACAGATCGTGATCTTTGATTGCATCGAAGAGTTCGGAGGTTCTGGGATGGTGCTCACCTTTTTTGCGCAAGAACGCTGGCACCCGTGGCGTGAACGGCGTATCTTTCAACTCCGGGTGCTCTAGCGAATGCAGCTCCATCACATCGCCCAGCCCCAGCGGGCCATCGATGACTGAAAGGTCGCGCGAACCGATCTCCAGACCATCCAGCAACAGGCTGCGGATGCGCGGCGGCATTGAGGGATTGACCGCCAGATCGACCACCGCACCAAAGCGACGCTCTTTCACTTCTTGCTCGATATATTCGAGCAGATCGGAGGCGTCGTCCTCCTGTAGCTCGATATCGGCATCGCGCAGGACGCGGAAAGGATACGACTCCCAGACCTCGAAGCCCGGAAAGAGCATGCCCAGGTGGGCCGCGATCAGTTGTTCCAACCAGACAAAGGCGACGACCTGCGGATCTTCTACCGCAACAGGGACCGGGACCAGGCGCGGCAACAGTGGTGGAGGTGGCACCTTCACGCGGGCAAACAACTCTTCTCCGTGCGTTGGATCGCTGATCACAACGGCTAGATTGAGGCTGCGATTTGAGATATGCGGGAAGGGATGATGGACCGCATCAACCGCCAGTGGAGTGAGAACCGGAAAGACCTCATTCTCAAAGTAATCGCGCATGGCTGAGCGCTGCTCATCGTTCAATTGTTCGTAATCGAAGATATGAATGTGTTGCTCGGCCAGCAGGGGCAACAGCTCATTGCGCCAGTACTGACGAACTTCCTGTACCAGCGGGGCCAGTCGCTGCCGCACAGCGATTAACTGTTGCTCGGCTGTACGACCATCAGGACTGCGTGGTGCAGTTCTCGATACAACCTGATCTTTCAGGCCAGCGAGCCGAATCATAATAAATTCATCAAGATTGGTTTCAAAGATAGAGATGAATTTCACCCGTTCGAGCAGCGGATGGCGGTTATCTTGCGCCTCCTGAAACACGCGACGATTGAACTCAATCCAGCCTAACTCACGATTGATATACAGATCTGGTCTCTCTAACTCTGTTGAGGATAGTGGCAATGTTTTCTGATCCATACGGTCTTGCATTCCCTGTTAGTTGTTCTACATTGTGATGTTATTCCGCGTCTGTATGCAGGTGCGGAGATCGGTGTACACCCGGCTAATCAAATTACCTGTGTGCATACTTTTTGGAAACGTGATAAAATATGATTTCGCTTCCCTCTCTGGTAAGGAGACCTGAAGCAGAAATATGATGAGTAGTTATCGAGAGGCGCTAACAATTTCATTGTATCATGTTCTTGTCTAAGAATGCAAAGAGCCGGGAGGTGCAGAGAGAACAGTGGTAGCCTGGAATGGTAAAACTAAAAAATTGTCTTGACAGTACCCCTGTCGCTGATGTATTATCCACAAGTAAGAACCATGTAACCTGGAAATCTTTATCGTTGAAAGAACGCGTAAAGAATGGGCGGTTGCTGAAATTGGTAGACAGGGCAGACTTAGGATCTGTTGGTGATGAACCGTGAGAGTTCGAGTCTCTCACCGCCCACCACCTGTTGCATGGAAGGGCCAGGATCAAACGTATTTCCATATTTCGACCGCTGAAGTGGAAACTGATGGTTGAGAAGCAATTGTGATTGAAAGAAAAGAAATAGGGAGATTTGAGATTCTGTCCTCTTATTAATGCACAATTAAGCGGGAGTGGCTCAGTGGTAGAGCACTTCCTTGCCAAGGAAGATGTCGCGGGTTCGAATCCCGTCTCCCGCTCCGAATTGTCTAGGCAGAGGGCCGTGATTTTATGCAAATGAAAGAGCGGCTTCTCTTAATGGGCAAGTGCATATGTACGCGACCCACACGAGACATAGATCACAACGCTTTGCAGCATGCAAATTTGCTCGTACTACTAGCTCAGTTGTGGGGTGGTCTATGGGTGGTGATTGCCTCTTTGTACTTCCCACTGTCTTTTTTGCACACGGATCTTGTCTATAGATCTCAACGAACAATAGGGGTATGCTTGACAGCCCCTTTTAGTATACATAGTATACTCACGTCTGTACCACTAGTAGCGACAAACCCTTGCGGTTGTCGTGCGATTATTAAAGAGAATTGCAGAGCATAACCTGCTGGAGGAATTGTGAAGGTCTCTGTTGAAAAGCTGCCGACGAGTGAGGCCGTCCTGGATGTAGAGGTGACATGGGACGAGATGCAAAAAGCCTCAGATAAGGCATACCAGAAATTAGTTAAACAGATTGATGTCCAGGGTTTTCGTCGCGGCAAAGCGCCACGTACTTTGGTGGAGCGCAAGCTGGGCGGGAAAGAATACATTTACCAGGAAGGTCTCGATGACCTGATTTCGGAGACTTATCGCAGCACTCTGAGAGAACACGATCTCACGCCGATCTCCCAACCAAAGCTTGATGCCCCCGAGTTTGAAATGGGGCAGCCGTATCACTTCAGCCTCACGGTCCCCGTCCTGACGCCCGCCGTGCCTGGCGATTATAAGTCTCTCCATTTGGAGCGCGAAGACGCCAGCGTAACCTCCGAAGAGGTGGACAAAGAGATCGAGTCCCTGCGCGAGCGCGTGAGCGATTGGAAGATCGTTGAGCGCCCCGCTGACTATGGCGACCGCGTAACGGTTGACCTCAAGCTGACCTCGGGAGATCAGAAAATCTCTGACCTCAAGGATAACCCGTTTGAACTGACCAAAGAGCGCACCGGCCTGTTTACAGGCATGGACGAGCAGGTGGTTGGCATGCAGGCGGGCGAGAGCAAATCGTTCTCCGTCACCATTCCCGCCGACTACAGCAACGAGAAGCTGGCGGGGCAGGATGCCAATTACGAAATCACCCTGCATAAGGTCGAGGTGAAAGAACTGCCAGAGCTGGACGACGCCTTCGCCGAAAAGGTCAGCGATGGTCAGTACCAGACGATGGAAGATCTCAGCAAGGCCATCAGCGATAACATCCTTGAGAGCAAGAAACGGCGCAATCGTGATGAGTTGCGTGATAAAATTGTAGATGCCCTGATCGAGCAGAGCACGTTTTCGATCCATCCGCTCTTGATTGATGAGCAGGCCGAAGATATGCTGCATCAATTTGGGCATATGCTGGAGCAACAGCATATCTCGGTCGATCAGTATCTCACCATGATGCGCAAATCACGCGAGGAATATCTGCAAGAGATCCGGCCCGATGCTGAGAAGAGTGTGAAGCGCCAGCTGATACTGGATGAAATTGCCAAACAAGAAGATCTTAACGTGACGGCGGAAGAGATCGAAGGACTGTTTGCCCTGTATTCTCAGGCGGGCCAGGAGTTGCCCCAAACTGAGGAGCAGATCCGCGCACTGGCAAGCAGTTATCGACGCGAGAAGACGTTGCAACGCTTAACCGAGATTATCGCCGGTCCCGATCCCGATAGTGAAGAGGTGGAAGTGTCTGAGCAGGCTGATGAAGAGGCAACCCTGAAGAATGCTGAGGAAGCTGCTCTGGCAGCAGACGAAGCTACTGCGGTTGAGACGCAAGCTGAGGCCGAGGCGTCTGCAACAGCAGGCGAATCTAAGGCAGAGACCGTAGAGTAGGAATGCAATCATCAGGTGCAATGTTGCACTTGCACGAAAGGTGACAGACGTGGCAAACTCAAAAAATATGCGTACGACATACCGCTGCTCGTTCTGCGGCAAGAGTCAGGATCAGGTCCAGCGTTTAATCGCCGGGCCTGGCGGGGTCTATATCTGCGATGAGTGCATCGATCTCTGTCGAGAAATCATCGAGGAAGAGCAAGCCACCGTTGCCAAGCCTCGCTTGCAAACAGGCAAGATACCGACACCCAAGAAGATTTACGAACAGCTCAGTAACTACGTCATCGGCCAGGAACGCGCCAAAAAAACGCTTTCTGTAGCGGTTTATAACCACTACAAGCGCATCGGCGTCGGTATGCAGATCGATGATGTAGAGTTGGGCAAGAGTAATATTCTGATGATCGGCCCGACCGGTTGTGGCAAAACGCTCCTGGCCCAGACGCTGGCGAAGATCCTGGATGTTCCCTTTTGCATTGCTGATGCAACTGCTCTCACCGAAGCTGGCTATGTCGGCGAGGATGTCGAGAACATTCTCCTACGTCTGATCCAGACCGCCGATTTCGATGTCGCTCGCGCCGAACGCGGCATCGTCTATATCGATGAGATTGATAAGATTGCGCGTAAATCTGACAATCCTTCGATCACCCGTGATGTCTCGGGCGAAGGTGTGCAGCAGGCACTCCTCAAGATTATCGAGGGGACCGTCGCCAATGTGCCGCCACAGGGAGGCCGCAAGCATCCCCATCAGGACTTCATCCAGATCAACACCGCCAATATCCTGTTCATTTGCGGTGGGGCCTTCGAGGGCCTGGATAAGACCGTGGAGCAGCGCCTCGGCAGCAGTAAGAGCATTGGCTTCCGTGCGCGTGGACAGGAGACGAAAGAGGCAGAGGCGAAAGAGGCAGAGGCGATTCTGGCCCATCTGATCCCCGACGACCTCTTGAAATACGGTCTGATCCCTGAATTCGTCGGTCGCTTGCCGGTGACGGTCTCGCTGGATAGCCTGGATAAAGAGGCGCTGATCCGCATTCTTACCGAGCCGAAAAACGCGATCGTCAAGCAGTATCAGAAGTTCTTACAGCTCGATCACGTTGATCTGGTCTTTACCAATGAGGCGCTCGATGCCGCAGCGGAAAGCGCACTCAAGCAACGGACTGGAGCGCGAGGCTTGCGTAGTATTATTGAAGATGTCCTGCTGGATGTCATGTACGAAATACCCTCGCGTGCTGATGTGAAGAAGGTGATTGTAAACGGGGATGTCATAACGTCGCGTCATAAACCCTTATTGGTGACGCGTAGTGATAGAACCGCAGCATATTCTGAAGATGAGTCTGCCTAGCCAGCGCAGGCTCATCCTTTTCTTGAATCGTTGAGTTGTCCCTACTGAAAAACCATACTGGAGAGACAGGCGGAGACCAATGAATGAACAAGAACGCCCGGAAATTGTACAGGATAATCATGATGCCTATCCATTGGTGGCGTTAAAAAATCTCGTTGCGTTTCCCCACAATCGTCTGGCATTGCCCATCGCGCGGGAAAAATCCGTTCGCGCGATCGAAGAAGCAATGATGCGCCCTGATCGGCTGCTGATCGCTGCAACTCAGCGTAGCGCCGAAATTGATGATCCTCAGCCCCAGGATATCTATGACATAGGTACCCTTGTCGAAGTCTCCACAATGCATCGGCAACAGGATGGCAGCCTGCAAGTCCTCGTGCGCGGCATCAATCGCGTTCACGTTGATGAGTACCAGGAAGCTGAGCCATTTCTCCGCGTGCTGGTGAGCAGCACCACGGAAACTCAGGTCAAAGGTCCACAGGCCGACGCCCTTGTGCGCCATGCAACCAGTTTGTTTGAACGTTATGCGCAGTTGAGCCGCCGCTTCTCGGTGGAGGATATCAATTCCATTGTCGCGCTCAAAACAGCCCCCCGCCTCTCAGATACGCTGGCCGCACATATCGTCACCGATATGCTGCAACAGCAAGATCTGCTGGAGACGTTTGATCCGCTGGAGCGCCTGGAAAAGATTTGTGTCATTATCGGTAACGAGATCGAGATCCTCGAACTCGAAACGACCATTCGCAGTCGGGTACGTTCTCAGGTTGATCGCACACAGAAAGAGTTCTACCTGCGCGAACAATTGCGTGCAATTCAAGAAGAGCTAGGCATGGAAACTTCCTCAGAGGCCGACGAGCTACGCTTGAAGCTAAAGGAGAAGTCTTTGCCCGCTGAGGTTGGCATCAGGGTTCATAAAGAGATTGATCGTCTGGAACGCACGCCCTCTCAATCGGCGGAAGTGGCCGTTATTCGTTCGTATATAGACTGGCTGCTCGCTCTTCCCTGGACGGAGCACAGCGATGAGATCTTCGATATCGAACATACACGACGAGTGCTGGAGGAAGATCACTACGGCCTCGAACCGGTAAAAGAGCGCATTATCGATTTTCTGGCGGTCCGACAGTTGCGTCAGCAGTTTGTCAATCGCGGTGGTCAGGTGAAAGGGGAAGGACAGGGCCAGATCCTCTGTTTTATTGGCCCTCCCGGCGTTGGCAAAACGTCGCTGGCCTATTCGATAGCCAGGGCGCTGGGCCGTAAATTTGCCCGCATTTCGCTTGGTGGCGTCCATGATGAGGCGGAAATTCGCGGTCATCGTCGCACTTATGTGGGAGCTTTGCCCGGTCGCATTATTCAGAGCATGAAGACGGTGGGAGTACGCAATCCCGTGTTCCTGCTCGATGAGATCGATAAGCTCTCCTCTGAATATCGCGGCGATCCAGCTTCTGCCCTGCTGGAAGTGCTTGATCCTGAGCAGAACTCGACCTTTGTCGATCACTACCTGGATCTGCCCTTCGATCTGTCCGAGGTGTTTTTCATCTGCACTGGCAACGTGAAATACCAGATCCCGCGCCCTCTGGCGGATCGTATGGATATCATTGAGTTGCCTGGATATATGCTGGATGAAAAGATCAACATCGGAATCCGGCATCTGTTGCCGAAAGTGCTGAGCGAGCATGGGTTAACGCCCGATCAATTGAGGGTCCCGCAAACGGTGATGCAGCATATCGTCACTGACTACACGCGGGAGGCCGGTGTGCGCAATCTGGAACGACAACTGGCGCATATCTGCCGCAAAGTGGCGCGGCGCGTGCTGGAAAAGCCCAATACGCATGTGCGGCTTTCGAGCAATACCTTAAAACAATACCTGGGTATACCGCGCTATACCGCAACCCCACCGCAGCAGAGGACGCTGATAGGCTCTGCGATGGGACTGGCTGTGACCGAAAATGGTGGCATTCTGCTGCCCGTCGAAGTAGTGACGATGGTTGGCAAGGGCGATTTGCAGGTGACCGGGCAACTGGGCGATGTCATGCGTGAATCGGCTCTCGCAGCTCTTTCTTATATTCGTACGCGAGCCATCGAGCTAAATATTGACCCGAACTTTCAGGATATGACGGACCTCCATATTCACCTCCCCGAAGGTGCGATTCCGAAAGATGGCCCGTCAGCAGGAATTACTATCGCAACGGCCCTGATATCCGCACTTACGCGCCGTCCAGTGCGTGGCGATGTGGCAATGACGGGTGAGGTGACGTTGCTGGGGAGCGTGCTGGCAATCGGTGGACTGAAGGAAAAAGTCCTGGCTGCACAGCAAGCAAACATTACGACTATCATCATCCCGGCGGAAAATAAAAAGGATCTCACTGAGGTTCCGGCAAAAATTCGGCAACGTATCAACTTTGTGATTGTGGACACGATGGATCAGGTAGTTGAGGCGGCGCTTTTGCCACCTGAACCACATGATGAGGAGCCGAATGAGCCTCTCCCGCTGCGTCTGGAAGAGCGCGTCCCGCTGATGCACGATAACAATTTACGGCGTTCGGGAATGGCTCAGGATCAGCAGGGAGAGGGCGATGAGGAAGGGAAACGCTCTGAGCAATCGGATCAACGCGATGAATCGCTCCCGCCACACTCGCGAATTCGTGCGAGACAGGAAGAAGTTGATTAGATAATTTGCAGCCTGCTTCGTTATAGATAAGTAGAGTAGGGATGACGGGACGCTTCGCGGCGTCCCGCAACGATAGTCCCTGATCTTGTAAAGGGACAGATGGCACAAAAGTGTGGGCTATCGACGTTTTTCAGTAGTGAAATATCGACATTTTTCTAATGGCGAGCAGCAACATTGTTTGTATTGGACGATATTCACTGGTGGGAAAGCTGCACTATCTCTCATACGATGACCTCATAAAGATTTTACAAGAGAAGGATGGAATCATGAGTTATCAAGGACAGGACCCCAATCAAGGACAGTATCCTGGTTCAGGGCAATATGGCGGCGGCTATCAGCAGCCACAACAGCCGCCGCCAACCGATCCTTACAGCGGTCAGGGTCAGCAATACGGGACGGGCTATGGCCAGCAGCAGCCGGGATATGGGCAGGAGGGCTATGGCCAGCAGCAATCGGGGTATGGTCAGCAACCATACGGTCAACCGGGCTATGGGCAGCCAGGATATCAGCAGCCTGGGCAGGGCTATCAACAGCCAGGATATCAACAGCCCGGGCAGGGCTACCAGCCTCCTTATGGCACGCCTCAACAGGGGCCAACATCGATGGGCATGTCGCAAAACGTAGCCGCCGGTCTGAGCTATGTTCTCATCTGGATCACCGGTCTCATTTTCTTCCTGATGGAGAAGCAGAATCGTTTTGTTCGTTTCCACGCCATGCAGTCGATCATCTTTTTCGGCGGCGTAACGGTCCTCAATATTCTGATCAATATCGTGGTTGCTGCGCTGCATTATTCGGCATTTGCGACCGCAATAGGTTGCGTCGGGTCTATAATAGGACTCGCAGCTTTCGTCGTCTGGATTGTGCTGATGGTCAATGCTTTCCAGGGCAAATACTTCAAACTTCCTGTGATCGGTGATTATGCCGAGCGCTACGCCAATCAAGGCACCACAATGTAAGAAGAAGATATGATGATAGGGAGAGTGGCTCAA
>JAICIM010000653.1 GCA_025928885.1 Ktedonobacteraceae bacterium
CCAAAAAACTCTTAAATCTTGCTGTTCTTCCTGTTTCGCCCCCCCCCCCTCCCCCCCGCCCCCCCCCCCTTTTCGTGTCCCCCCCCCCCTCCCAACACCCCCCCGCGGCTACGACATCTCATATCATTTAATAATTAATCATACATTTGCAACATGGCCTGTAATTCCGTTTTGAGCAGACCGCGCCACTCGTATGGCTCAAGCAGTTCTGCGCCGGCACCGAGCCAGCGCAACAACTCCAGCACAATCGACGGATCGCACTCGCCAAAGGTCATCAGCATGGTATCGTCCGTGAGTGGCTCGAAGCAGGCGTGGCGATAATACCAGTCCTGTTGGAGCCGCTCGGCCTGGGCGTTGGTGAGGCGAATTTTGACCGGCGCACGCGTCTGCCATAGCTCCATCGCGGGACGCAACCAGCGCCGCCCCAGCAGGTCGCCCACATCAAACTCGGTCTGGGCAGCGATCGGGACTGATTGGCGGCTGATCCTGATAACGCGATCGGCCCGCCAGATACGCTGCATGCGCCTGTCGTCAAGTTGCACACCGGCCAGATACCAGTGGCTGCGGTCCCAGAAGAGGCCCTGCGGCTCGACAGGAAAAACATGATCTTGCTCGCGATACGGGGAGCGATAATGCATGCTCACCGTACAGCGTTCGAGGATGGCCTGAAGGAAGGTGCTGATGATGTCATTCTCAGCGTCACGCCCCTGTTGATCTGAAGCGGTTCCCGGGGCGGATTGCGGTTCGGGATGAAATATATCGGCGGGCAGTTCCTCAAAGCCGATGATCTTCTCGGCCTCGTTCAGCACGGAGCGTAGGGCATCGGGCAGCGCGGCCAAAATCTTGCGCTCAGCCTGGGCAATTGCTGTTGGAAAGGGATAGGTATGGAGCCGACGCATCAAGGTGAGGGCTAGCAGCAGCGAGATCGCCTCATCCCTTGAAAACATCAGGGGTGGCAGAAAATAGCCCTCCAACAACTGAAAGCCGCCCTCATGCCCACGCTCAGCATAGACCGGCACGCCAGATGCGCTTAGAGTCTCGATATCGCGATAAATAGTGCGCGTCGAAACTCCGAAATGCTGGGCCAGTTTGGAGGCCGTGACGGATCGCTGGCTACGCAAAAAGAGCAAAATTCCCAGGATGCGATCGAAACGCTGCATAACTACTCAACTTCTCTCATACATAGGTGCAATTCGCATCAATTGTAACATATCGCTGGAAACTGGCAACCCGAGAAATTTTGGGGAACAAAATACCCGTTATCTTTCCGTTTTGGGGAACAAAAGAGCGTTGTAACGGTCCCACGTGTTTACATTCCCCCCTATCAATTATCTAAACAGGCGAGGCGGGAGCAAGCTCTATCCCTTATACTTTCTCATGTTGATCGTGTAAGGATTATAAAAATAGAAGAGGAGCCATATATGGATAATCAAGAGCAGAATGATAGAACAAACGCAGTACCGCTTATCTTTGGCATCTATGCAGGTGGAGCAGCTGGAAACGAGGCGGGCGTTGTGACGGGACCACCAGACGATCCCGCCCGTATTCAGGAGGCGCTGGACCAGCTTCAGGGCAAGCAGCGCTCATTTATCGTGCGCACCTATACACATTATCATGGGAATGAGCAGGAGGCAATCATCACGCCGGACACCCCTGAGCAGTATGTGTGCAATGGGCGGCGGCTCGATCTCGTGCTGAGCTTTCGCAAACCAGATATTGAGGGCTGGCTGCGCTTCGTCAACGACATCGTTGAACGCTACGGCCCCTATCTCGCCAAGCTCCAACTGACGGAGGAACCGAATCTGACCATCATTCCAGCGGTCGATGGCTGCATTCCCCGCGTGCGTGAGGCGCTCATTCAGGGCGTCATTGCCGCCAAAGACGCGGCCCGGCGCTATGGCTACGACTTTCAGGTTGGCTTCAATGCAACCATCTCGTTTGAGCCACAGGACGACTTCTGGCCCGCCATCGCAGCCAATGGTGATGCGGCTTTCCAGGCGGCTCTGGACTATGTGGGGATGGACTTCTTTCCCGATGTCTTCCACCGGATCGAGCCTGACAGGCTGCACGCTATGGTGGTTGGCGCACTCAAGCACTTCCGACAAAGCATGGCGCGGGGCAATATTGCCACCACCGTGCCAATGCACATCAACGAAAACGGCTGGGCAACGGGACCGGAGCGCCCATACGAACGACAAGCGACAGTGCTGGAAACTGTCGTGCGTGCCGTGCATGAACAGCGAGCGGCGCTTAATATTACCCATTACGAGCATTTCGATCTGCGTGACGCCGATAGCTCCGACCCCAGCCTCTTCTATCAGTTCGGTCTCATGCGCGACGACTACACGCCCAAGCCAGCCTTCGCGGTCTATCGCCGCTTGATTGACGAACTTGGAACGGAAGACTGCTAACTCCTATATTGCTTACAGCGGTCCTCACACAAACTAAGCTTTTACGCATTGTGGCTACCGCTCCGAAAAGTACTTTCGCGTAGAGTGGATTCTACGCGAAAGTTCTGCCTGTATCATATCTTATCATATCTACTTCTCTTACATTTCTCGTGTCATATGCGCGGTTTTCCCCATTGCCACAAGCTGGCGAAACACTGTCAGTGGAAACCGCGATACAGATGTGATAAAAATGTTTTTACCAGCTATTCGCATGAATAATCTCATCCAATGATTTGCGTGGACCGGCCTTGAACGCGGTGCCAATCGTGTACGCAACCGGGATAAGAGCAACTTGAGTGATTCTTTCGGTCGGAATGCTAAGGAGTTGACCAACCTCTTTTTCATAGCTGAGATGCATCGTCGTCCAGGCAGTTCCCAGAGCACGCGCCCGAGCCGCAAGCATAAAGCTCCATACCGCAGGCAAAATCGACCCCCAGAAGCCCGCTTGCGATTCTGCCGCGACGTTCTCTACACGCCCTTCCAGACAGGGAATCACAAGCACTGGAACTTCATGCAGATGTTCAGCTAAATACAACGATGACTCACCAATGCGCTGCATGCTACGGAGGTATGCAGGATCAAGGGAGGAGACGTGCTCTGCATTCGCGATTGCACGAGCAACATAGGTCTGAAAGGATTGGCGATACAGCTCAGCAATTTCCTGTTTTTTTTCAGGCTCAGTCACCACTATGAAATGCCAGGGCTGATTATTGCCTGCTGTTGGAGCCTGTGTCGCAATCTCAATACATTCGCGTACGACTTCTGGCTCTACAGGTCGGGAGAGATCGAGACGTTTGCGAACCGTACGTGTCGTTGTTAACAACTGATCAGGAGCAAGATCGAGTTGAGGCATAAAAAGGATTCTCCAATGCAAATTCATCCTGATGCTCGCTCTCTCCTTCTTTCAAGGAAAAGAGAGACAGCAGCAGATGGCTCTGAAACAATCAAACACAAAAAGCCGGTAGAGGGATACTCACCGGTTGTCGCGCCTCGCTTGATCTTTAAGAATCATCGCCAAGCAGGGCAGGAGCGACGCTAACAGCGATTGACCAGAAGATTGCATCGTCACCACCTCCTTTTATTTTTGCATGAAGGATACCATCCACTATAAGCGGTGCTGGATCATTTGTCAAGCCGCAGTGGAGCGGGAACCGGATCGATTATCCACTCCACAGGGTCGAGCTGAGAGAGAACATTGGGCCAGCGAAGATCAATTGCATTACCATCATAATGGCGATTTAGCGGTATTAATCCCCCAACGAAGCAACCATAATCGCTTTGATGGTGTGGAGGCGGTTCTCGGCCTGGTCGAAGATGATGGTCGAGTTGGCCTCAAACACCTCATCTGTGACCTCAAGGGCCTCCAGGCTATACTGTTCGTAGATACGCATGCCAAGCGTAGTCTCTGTATTGTGCAAGGCG
>JAICIM010000064.1 GCA_025928885.1 Ktedonobacteraceae bacterium
ACCCACTTGTGCGCACAGGTCTCGAATCGCGCCCAATCCCAGCTGGTATTGCGGTGCGTCGGTCGCTGTACGTTGCCCCATTGGATGTCATATGTCGCGGTCGGCGTCAACACCTCGACAGGGAAGGCCACCTTGAGCAGCACGTGCCGCTCGCGCCAATCGATCGTCGTGTCGATATCCAGGCGCGGGCTGTTGTACTGCAATGAGATGCGCTGCGTGTAGCTGCTATGCAGGATGCGCCGCTCGATTGCCAGTGTCGCCCGCAATGGACCGCTCTCAACAACGCGGATCGAGCTTGCGGGCGCGGCCAGCCATTGCTTGTCATCGTAAAAGATATCGACATCCCAGGCATCCCAGAACATCGGACGATCCTCAAACGCCTGGAACTGGTTGGCAAGCCTCCCCTCTGGCAAGACCTCGCGCTGATTCTCCTTGTCATAGATGCGCGTGATATCGCCGTCCGCGTTGAACTCGATCCGCACGTAGCGATTTTCCAGCAGCGAAGAGGTGGCAACCAGCCCCGTCTCCGTCGCCTCCGTTGCCTCGCCCGCCGCAACATTCAACGCATTGACGCTCAACGCCCCCGTCTCCAGCGCAATCAGCGTCCCTTCGCTGGTCTCCTGTGTATAGACCGGTTCGTTGGTTGCGCTGCTGGTGAGGTGCTGACCCGCCGCCAGCTTATCAGGCCAGAATGCCAGATCTGCACGCCCAAAGGAGATTGGATTCGCCACGAGCAAATCTCCCCCAACACGGGCCGCGATGCTCTGCAATGCCCCATCACGCACGCCTGTTCCGATCTCCGCAATCTCCCCGTATTGCTTCTGCGATTCAACATACACGGCGTTGATGCTGCTACCAGGAATAATGTCGTGGAACTGATTGAGACAGACCAGTTCCCAGGCGCGGCGCAACTGCTCCGTTGGATAGCTGTACTGGCCGTCAAGCTGAGCAGCCAGCGCTGCCAGAAACTCGGCGTCATGCAGCAAAAATTCGCTTTTGCGATTAGCACGCTTGTTGCGGCTTTGTGTGGTATAGGTGCCGCGATGATATTCGAGGTAGAGTTCGCCGTTCCAGGTTGGCAGATGCTCCTGGCTCGTTTCCTCAAGCTGGTGGAAGAACGAAGCCACATCGCCCTGGCGCATGCGTGGGAAGGCTGGCAACGCCTCCATCTCACGAATATTCTCGATCATCTCGCGCGTCGGACCGCCACCACCGTCGCCGTGTCCAAACGCCATCAGCAGCGGTGGATTCTCCGGGCCGCGCCCCAGGTCCTTCTGCTGGAAGTTCGTCCAGGTGCCGTACAACTGTTCCGGCGTTGCTAGCGCGTTGTAGGTGCTGGCGTAGGCGCTCTGTTCGGGCGTCGTGCTAAAATGCGTCAGCACGCGCGTCCCGTCCAATCCCTGCCACCAGAAGCTGTCATAGGGCAGGCGGTTATACTGGCTCCAGCCAATCTTGATGGTGAAGAAGTATTCCAGCCCGGCCTGCTTAATCAACTGCGGCAAGGCCCAGGCGTAGCCGAAGACATCGGGCAGCCAGAGCACCGGCGAATCCTCGACGCCTGGGAAATGCTCGTGGAAGAAGTTGCGGCCAAGCAAGAACTGCCGTGCCAGCGATTCCGCGCCGCTCAAATTACAATCGGCCTCGACCCACATGCCGCCAATCAGCTCCCAGCGCCCCTCAGCCACGCGCCGCTTGATTGTCTCGAACAGCTCGGGATAATCCTGGCGGATGTAGTCGTACAACTGCGGCTGGCTCTGCGTGAAGTGATATTCCGGGTACTGTTCCATCAGGCTGTTGACCGTGTGGAAGGTGCGCCCCGCTTTGCGCCTCGTCTGCCCCAGCGTCCAGAGCCAGGCCACATCGATATGGGCGTGTCCCGTGCCGATGACCTCGATATTCAGGGGAGCACCCGCGTGAGCAATGCCCGCTTTCAGGATCTCGTGAGCCTGTTCCACGCTGGCGTAGAAGCCCTCGCCGAACGGTTCGCTCGTGTCCAGCGCGATAAACGCCTCGTTGAGCGCATGCAACAACTGGCCCCGCGCTGGCGCTTCGTCCTTCAACGTTTTCGCCGCTCCTAGCGCGACTCTCGCCGTAGCAATAAAGGCTCGCGTCGGCTCATCGATCTGCACCACCTCGCATTGCCGCATCAACAGATGTCCGCTCGACGCCCCTTCCATGTCTCCGCCCAGGCCGGTCCAGCCATGCAGGGCCAGCACATGCTCCCGCCCATCGTGCCATTTTTGCTCCAGATGGACCTCGTGATGATAACGATCGCAGGCGGCAGAGGAGACGCCATCGATATAGACCAGCGCCTCGGGATGAATAAAATCCCCGGCATCGCCCAACGGCAGATAGAGGGCGAAGGTGCCGTTCTGATCCCACTCTGCCGGAATCTGGAAGTGACCACGCATCATAAAATCGGTCCGCCACGTTCCCCAGTACGTATCGGGACCGATAACCTGCCAGGCGCTTTCATCTACGTCGTTGCCGATGAGGGGCTTTGCATCTGGGCTGGCAAGCTCTGTATAGGCGAAAGGTGACAATGGATGGCGTCGCCGATAGACCAGCGGCTCTATTAGCTTCAGACGCTGCTCGATCTTCTGGACCGTCCAACGGTTTTTGTGAATCACGAAAGACTCTCCCTGAAAATAAGATAACGATATCTGTTAAGTATACCACTTCTCACAGAGACAACGTTGTCAGGTTGCCTCTGTGGTTCAGCTTACGTGTTCTCGGGGAGAATTATGCAAGGGCTATACTAGTGTAGCGTTTTCTGCTTTTCCCTCGATCAAGCGGGCGAGTTTAGCGGTGAAACTCGCGATAGAGCTGCCAGTGTGTGGCGTCGTCGTCTTGAATGAGCAGGCAGATCGTCTGGAGCGTGAGGGTGTTGTAAACATGGAAGAGTTCGGCGAGGCGTGCGGCCATTGCTGCGACGGAGGGGCCTGTGTAGGGGTTCAGTAGCGTGAAGTGTGGATGCCAATTCTCAAAGACGGTGGGGCTGGCAAACAGGCGGAGTTGCTGTTTGAAATGGGGGGCCAGTTCTTGTTCGGGACGGGTTAGGTAGTGCTGCAGGAAGCTGGAGCCGATCGCGAACGGAGCCAGACGCGCCACGAGCAGAGTGTGGAGCAGGTGCAGGGTTCTGTTGGGTTCGTAGAGCAGGACGAGGCTGTGGCTCCCTTCTGTCCCCCAGATGCCTATGGGATAATCCTGCTTCTGATGGAGGATAAATGGACGGCTGGTGTCGAAGCAGGCGAGCAGATCGCCTACCTCCTGCTCTATGCGCGGGATGGCGCTCCAATGGCAATCAAGCGCCTCGCAGATCGTCATATGAAATCCGTAGGTGCGGCTGATGGTTGTCCAGGAATCGCCCTCTGTCCCGAGGATTGCGGCCTGTTCAGGCGACGGTGCGACGGTCTGTTGGGTCCGCACATCGTAGCCAATTAGCCCGGTCCCTGCCTGATAGAAAGGATCATCTGCTTGAGCGATGTAGTACACGGCAAATTTTGGCATGGCGAACCTCTCGCGTCTCGTGCCACCAGGAGCGTTGCCCAACTGTCCCCGGCTCCGTATAAGCTGGCTTAGAGCGCTATCTTCCCTATATATTCTGTTTCAGTATATCACGAAAGCCCAGGAACTCTAGTAAAAACCGTTTCCTATTCTGCAAACTGACCAAACAAAGCCCTTGCGTAATCTCAAGATAGCGCAAGGGCTTTTATCCAACTCTACACGGCAAATGACTCGTTGATGTAACGCAGCAATTGCTCAGAACTCTCAAGCACACCATCACGCCCTTGAGTGCCAGGCACCCGACGCTTCACCTCAGAAATAAAGACGCTCAAAGCATCTTTCATCAATGCTACCTCCTCAACGAGCAAGGGGAGCGAACTCACGTAGGACAGCTTAAAGAGAAGCACCTGCAACAACGTTATATCTGAACTCCACCTGACAGAAGGCATTTTATGCTGCATCAGATACGTTCCATAGAACTGAAGAATAGCCCGTAGCGCCAGGACATCATTTTGCGAAATCGGCACAACTGTATGTTCTCCCTCTTCCATACTCAATGTTCCTCCTCATATTCCGAACTTCTTCTACCGATAACAATCTACAGAGGTGAGTTTAGAAGCGTATTATTAGAAGCTCACTAACATAATCATACTAGCAGAAGCCTACTGATGTTAACAAGCAATTGCTGTTAAAATTGCCTCATCATAAGCTGGAGAAGAAGATGATACGATTGCGTATCAAAGAAATAGCAGAAGCAAAAGGATTTAACCAATCATCTCTATCACGCGCAGCAGATGTACATTTCACAACAATCAAGCGCATCTATAGAGACCCATACAAAGAAATTACTACCACCACTCTAGACAAGGTTGCACGAGCATTGGGGGTCAGTGTTTGTGATCTTATAGAGGAATTGCCAGGGGACACCAAACCACAAAGCTAACCCCATCAACCCGGACGTTCGTAGCCGCGCGACTTTCTCGCGCTTGTACGAAGAGGCGCGACTTTCTCGCGCTTGTACGAAGAGGCGCGATTAAGTCGCGCGGCTACGAAACTTTTTCTGCCGGTAAAAACTCATCTATTTATATAACAACATGCTCAGTAGCTTGCTCGGCCAGCGTGTCGGCAAAGTCGATAATATTTGACCAGTTGCGAGCGTCGCTTGCCTTCAGGTGGTTGAACGGGAAGTGGAGCCTGGTGGGGGAGAGCACGCCGCCAAACATTTCGATGGCGATTGGTTTGAGCAAAGGAGCTTTTTCCAGTGCGCGGTCAAGCTGCTGGCGTGCATCCTGCCACTCTTCCGGGGTCTGGTGAAGCGGGCCGAGCGCAAAGATGGCCGCGGGCTTCTCCTGAAGGGTCGTGTAGTAGCGTTTGAGGAAGCGGCGAGCATCATGGTGCCAGCGGTCCATATAGATCGGTCCGCCAAGTACGATCATGCTGTATGGCTTAAGCGTGGAAACCTCAAATGTGGGCTTGAGTTCCACTGCGAGTCCACGTTCGCGCAACCTGTCCCCAATAGCTTCGGCCACCTCTTGTGTAGAGCCGTACCGTGTTGCATAGGCGATAAGGATAGTTGATGTCATTGCCGTCTCCTTGCCAGTTGGGAATGTTCCCATCTCTCTCAGTTGTCTGGTCCGTAATGTACTTTGATTGTATGCAGGAGGCTTCACAAAACGATCTCAACCAACTGGCCTATGCTCACAAACCGGTTACAGACTTTCATCCCTCATGGATATCTTGTTGTTGTGGCTGGCGAGCTGGCGCGGTGCCATAAATGATCACAAAATGCCACAGCGCCGTGAAATCGTCACCCCACATCTCTGCAAGTTCACGTTGATACAATTGGTCGAACTCCTCTTCAGTGAGTTGTCCTGCTTTTATTAACGGGAAGCGGAGTTGAGGGGTCGTGATTTCGGTATTATGATAGAAATCTGCCCATCCTGGACTATCGTGAGAATAGTCGCCAACAAATGCTGAAAGGGCTGTTTGATAGCCACGCTGTTTGAGCTTGCGGAGCAGTTCCGGTGCCATGCCGAAGGTACGACCATTGAGTGAAAAACCATAGCCACCGTTCCAGAGAGCTTTCATGCCTAAGCTGCTTAAATGTTCAAAGGTTGGTGAATTGGTTGAGCCTCCATCATCTGGCTCGATCAAGCGCAGGATGCCGCCTGGTTTCAGGATACGCGTGCATTCGTCGAGGAAGGCATCCCATGCCTCGCGTTTCAATACACCAAGTAGGAGGCGAGCATTGATCAGGTCGAAGGTTGCATCTGAGAAATCCAGGGGTTGAGTGATATCCATGACGCCAAATGTGGCATTCGTCCGCGCCTGCGCCTGTGCGCGTGCTATGGCATACGCAATCATTGGTTCGCTGCGATCGATGCCCGCAACGTCCAGATCCGGGCGTTCCAGAGCTGTATCGAGCACCCAGCCGCCGGGACCGCAAGCGACATCGAGCACTTTGGCCCGTGCGGGCAGGGTGGGCAATCCAGCCAGGGGACCGCCCATTGCCTGTGTGAGAAAACGATCCTGGTTGATCAGCCGCGCCAGTTCAGCTGGGCTATTGAGGTCGAAAATATAGGTGTGCTGTCTCTCCATGCGCTTTTCCTTATCGATGTTGTTCAATGTTTGCCCCACCATCCCGTCTATCCACTCTCCGCACCCGTTGAGTATAATGCAATGATGCGCAGATGTCGAGCTATATTGGGGCAAGCAAACAAAAAAGCGCGAGGCACCTCCTGATATTTCTATCTGGTGTCAGGTAATCAAGAGATCATCGGGAGATTGAGGTGCTTTTCCCTGGCACATTCGATGGCGATTTCGTAGCCCGCGTCGGCGTGGCGCATGACTCCGCTGGCCGGATCGTTGGTGAGAACCCGCTCCAGGCGTTGGGCCGCTTCTTTGGTGCCGTCCGCGACGATGACCATGCCTGCGTGTTGCGAAAAGCCCATGCCGACCCCGCCGCCGTGATGGAGGGAGACCCAGGTTGCGCCGCTTGCACAGTTGAGCAGGGCATTGAGCAGGGGCCAGTCCGATACCGCGTCGGAGCCGTCTCTCATCGACTCGGTTTCGCGGTTGGGGCTTGCCACGGAGCCAGAATCGAGATGATCGCGGCCAATGACAATCGGTGCGCTTAACTCGCCTCTAGCGACCATTTCATTAAATGCCAGCCCCAGCCGTGCGCGATCGCCCAGTCCCACCCAGCAGATGCGGGCGGGGAGTCCCTGGAATTTGATTTTTTGCCGGGCCATATCCAGCCAGCGATGCAGGTGCGGATTGTCGGGAATAAGCTCTTTCACCTTCGCATCCGTCTTATAAATATCCTGTGGATCGCCTGAGAGCGCTACCCAGCGGAACGGCCCGATGCCCTGACAGAAGAGCGGACGGATATAGGCGGGGACGAAGCCGGGATATTCAAATGCATCTTTTACTCCGGCATCGTACGCCACCTGTCGGATATTGTTGCCGTAATCGACGACTGGCACGCCCTGCCTGTAGAACTCCAGCATGGCGCGGACCTGATTGGCAATCGCTTCTTTCGCTCGCTCGACGTAGCCTTCGGGGTCACGCTTGCGCAGTTCGCTCGCTTCATCAATGCTCATGCCAACTGGGATATAGCCATTCAGGATATCATGCGCGGAGGTCTGATCCGTGACCATATCCGGGAGGATTCCCCGGCGCACCAGCTCTGGATAGATCTCTGCCGCGTTGCCCAGCAGACCGATGGAGAGCGGTTGTTTCTGGTGGCATGCCTCGCGAATCTGGTCGAGCGCTTCATCAAGCGTGCTGGCGATGGCGTCGCAGTAGCCAGTATCGAGGCGCTTCTGAATGTGCGCGGCATCGCATTCAACTGCCAGCATAGAAGCTCCAGCCATTGTGGCGGCCAACGGTTGTGCGCCACCCATGCCGCCCAGTCCGGCGGTCAGTATCCATTTGCCGGACAGGTCGCCGCCGAAGTGCTGGCGACCCATTTCCGCGAACGTTTCATATGTTCCCTGCACGATACCCTGGCTGCCGATGTAGATCCACGAGCCAGCGGTCATCTGCCCATACATCATCAGTCCCTTGCGGTCGAGTTCGCGGAAGTGTTCCCAATTGGCCCAATGCGGCACCAGATTGGAATTGGCGATGAGGACTCGCGGCGCGTCGGCATGGGTTTTGAACACGCCGACCGGCTTGCCCGATTGCACAAGCAGCGTTTCGTCCAGTGCCAGATGTTTGAGCGTCTCAACGATGCGGTCGAAGCATTCCCAGTTGCGAGCTGCCTTGCCGATACCGCCATAGACGATCAGTTCGTTCGGGTTCTCGGCCACTTCGGGGTCGAGATTGTTCATCAACATGCGCATCGGGGCTTCGGTGAGCCAGCTCTGTGCTGAGAGCGTTGTTCCACGGGGTGCTCTGATAGTGCGTATGTTTGCCTGTGAGTCAGCCATATGAGCCTCTTCCTACTGGGGAGCATCGCAAAGGATGTTCAACAATTTGCACGACATACATGATACGAGCGTGGATGTATGATGACTGAGCGGTCTTGCTAGTGTGATCATATCAAATAAGCAAAGCGTGCGTCAAACCTCGCCTGTGGAGGCGTTTCAGAGCTGGATTATGGTGCCTGCGTCTTCCCGTCCTGAAACCTGCATTGTCGAAAGGTCGGGTTGCCAGCTCTGCCAATATATGCCCCGCCTCGCCAGTTGAAGAATGTCTCGCAGCCATCAAAAGTGCCGGCTCCGTACTCATAGACATAGATGCCGACATCTTTGCCATTGTGGATGATGCAGCGAATCAGGATGGGTGTACCCCTTGTTTTGACGCTAACCCCTGGATAGGCATTGGCGTAAATATCGCAGTTCTCAAAGGTACCCGCGCCTAGATCGAGGACAGAGATACCGTTGCCTCTGCCATCATGGATCTTGCAGCGGCGCACCATCGGGACACCTCTTGTTTTCACACTAATCCCGGGTAGGGCATTGGCGTAGATATCGCAATCCTCGAAGGAACCGGCCCCTTGATCGTAGACAGAGATACCGTTGCCTCTGCCATCATGGATCTTGCAGCGACGAACAAGAGGAGAGCCTCCCGATTGGACGGCAATCCCGTCGGCGGCGTTGGCAAAAATATCGCAATCATCAAAAGAACCCATACCGCGTTCGTAGACGTAGATACCGCTTTGTTTGCCGTCATGGATGGAGCAGAAGCGTACAGTAGGCATGCCTCCCGTTTTGACCACAACATCTGGATAGGTATTGGCAAAAATATCACAGTGCTCAAATGTACCATTCCCCTGCTCACTGACATGAATACCGTTTTGTTTGCCATCATGGATCGTGCTGTGACGGACGATGGGAGCGCCTCTGCTCTGGACGCTGATTCCCGGATAGGCATTGGCGTAAATATCGCACTGCTCAAACGTACCGGCCCCTTGCTCACTGACAAAGATACCGCTTTGCTTGCCAGCGTAGATCTTGCAGCGACGTACAGTGGGTGCGCCTCCGTTTTTGATGAAGATTCCGGCATTGGCGTTGGAGAAGATATCACAATCTTCAAATATGCCAGCTCCTTGTTTGAGGACAAAAATACCGCTTTGCTTGCCATGATTGATTTTGCAGCGGCGTATGGTGGGAGCGCCTCCGGTTGTGACGGAGATGCCGTCAGAGGCGTTGGCGTAGATATCGCAATCCTCGAAGGAACCAGTCCCTTGATCGTGGACAAAGATACCGCTGCCTTTGCCATCATGGATCTTGCAATTGCGCACAAAGGGTGTGCCTCCGGTTTTCACCACGATTCCCGGGTAGACATTGGCGCGAATATCACAGTTTTCGATGCTTCCGGCTCCCTGTTCTGAGATGAGGATACCTTCTTGCCGACCGTCGTGAATGATGCAGTTCCGCACAATGGGGCGAGCGACGGCGCTATGAATATGGATACAGGGGCCAGATTGAGAGGTAATGTCACAGTCGCTCATCACCAGTTGACCCTGCCCGATGTCTACAGCTGCCTTCTTTGGGGCATGCCCTTGTATGGTGAGGCCCTGGACCAGGACTACCACATCGCTAGCCATACGCAGGCAACTATCCTGCTGGCCCATCAGTACGATCTGCTCACGGGGTCCATCTCCGACCAACTCCACCTGCTTTTCTATCACGACGCTCTCCAGATAGATTCCCGGTCGGATCAGGATGCGCGTCTTTTCAGGGACCTGTTGCACTGCTTCGCTAATGCTGGTGTACGCTCCTCCACTGGGGGCCACCACCACTGCCGTTCCACTGGAGCCAGTGTTGTTAGTTATTTGCTTGTTCTGTGTCGCTCCCGTCATAATGGGCTGTGAGGTGCCAGGTTGATCTATCTGTAAGCCCTGTTTGACCTCCTGGATCGTTTGTGGGCGCTGCTCCGGGGTAATCTGGACCATCCGCTGGATCAAGGCAGATATAGCGGCCCCTCCTGGTTCGCTCTCTAGAAGAGTCAGTGGGGCAAACTGAAATGGAGCGTCGCTTGGATCGCAGCCCGAAAGGAGGTGATGCAGGGTTGCTCCCAGGCTGTAAATATCGCTTAGCGTAGTAGATTGTGCTCGTCCATACTGTTCGGGGGCAGCATAGCCCGGCGAACCTAACGCCACCGTGTCTTTCGATTGTCCAGGTTTGAAGAGACGCGCAATGCCAAAGTCAATCAGGTAGACATGTTCTTCTCCTGTAACCATAACATTAGCTGGCTTGAGATCGCGAAAGATAATTGGGGGGGTCAGACTATGTAAATATGCCAGTACTGTACAGAGTTGCCGAGCCAGGGGCAGCACGTGTTGTAGCGAAAGTTTTCCACCTTGCGCCTGTCCAAGCCGTTCTTCTAGAGTCTGCCCGCCGATATAGTCCATCACCATGTACCAGCGTTGCTGCTGCTCAAAGTGATCGTAGATACGTGGCAGGTTGGGATGGGTGAGACCCGCTAAAAGCATTGCCTCTTGCTGAAACGAAGCGATGGCCTGCAGGTTCTCCTGCGGATCGAGTGGCTGGGAACCTGTGGTTTGCAGGCTCATCTCTTTGATAACTCGATGCGCAGCGTTGAAAACGAGATCCTCTACCAGATAGACGGCGCTGAAGCCTCCCTGTCCGATTTTGCGAACAATGCGATAACGCCCATTGAGCAGCGTCGTTGGTTTAAGTAGTCCCGTTGCGTGAGTGAGCGCAGGCAGGACGGCAGTAACGTGGGAAGAGGAAGGGGAATTTGCTGGGGTGGCAGGGAGGAGATTGCCACACTGAAAACAGAACTTGCTGCTGCTGCGATTGGCAGCACCACATTGATCGCAGAAATGTCCTCCAGAAACAGTCATCATTTCACACTCCAATGGTCGCACTCAGGGAGGGAACTCCACTCCTATCATCTCGTCCAAGATTTCTTTTCTGCTATAGTGTAGCAGAAAAGAGCGAATCTCTGCAATATACCATCAGTCCTATTGGTGCATTCAAAATGGAAGAGAACGTTCCGCTTTTTATCCTACTGGCTTTGTAACTCCTGTATTTTAAATGCCAGTACATTGTCCCGGTTACTTGTGACAAAAGTGATGACACCAGTCTCATCCCAATATGACAGTTCTCCATGTAGTATCTAGACAAGCCCAACAAACAAAAATTGTACAGAGCCAAAGAGGTTTAGCGGGTGAGTAAAAAATAGTTTGATGCAACATCATGATAAAAGGAGCTTGTCTCATGGAAAATCTGAATAGTGCGCGACCAGCGACAGCCTCGACGAATAGTCTGGCCCAGCTTATGCGGAGTTACCCGTTATCATCCTTCTTCATTCTGGCCTTTGTCCTGAGTTGGTTTTGGGAACTGGCTATCGTCTTTCCTTTGAATGTTCAATTTCCCTTGAGCGGGGTGCTGATGACGATTTGCGGGCCAACGCTTGCCGCGTTCATCATGGCCGCGATTACTGAAGGGAGAACGGGTGTTGTTGCTCTGTTGCGCCGCTATGTCCTCTGGCGAGTTGGCTTTCCCTGGTATCTGTTTGTTCTGCTAAGCGCTCCAGTCTTGTTTTTTTTGGGCCTGCTCCTCTTTGCGGGCGGCTTCGCAGCGTTTCATGCACCTACGGCTAGCTTCTTGCTATCCTACCTCGCAACGTATGGTGCTCTCTTCTTTCCAGGTGGCCCATTTGGCGAGGAACCTGGTTGGCGCGGCTTTGCGTTGCCTCGCTTGCAGCAGCGCTTTGGCCCTCTCATGGGGACGCTCATCCTGGGTGTACTCTGGGCTGTGTGGCACCTGCCCCTGTTCGTGTTCGTTCCGGGATATGACGGGACCACCAGCAGCTTCTCCGGTATCCTGTTTGCTTTCATTGGTTTTATTATCGTGGTCGTGGGGTTTGCGATCATCTTCACCTGGGTTTTCAACAACGCACGAGGTAGCTTGCTGTTGGTAATATTGTTGCATACATCAATCAATACTTCTAGCATTTTGTCCTTGCTCTTTCCATCTTTCCCCCAGGTTGGGCTGATTTCTCAGCTTCCATTCGCCGCCTGGCCCGTGTTTGCCTTGTTGATCGTCGTCCTCACACGAGGACAGCTAGGTTATCAGCGCTACCGACGCGAAACTGGCCTCGATGCTCCAGCATCATCGGGCGATGCGACTGTTACTAAGGTAGCTGGATAGAGGTTGCTATTGCATACAATTTGCAGCTTTACACATTGTAAAATTGTAAATTGTATGCAATAATAGATTATAAAAGTGACAGGACCCCTTTCATAGAATTATAAATGGAAAAGGATACAGTGAATCGTTCAAAGCTGACTGCACCACCAATATCGAGTCGAGAGCCAGCTACCACTACACGTTTGTATGGACGATGGCTTGCTGGAGCGCGTGTTATCTGGCTTGTGATCGTCCTTTTTAGCATGGGACTTTTCCTCGCCAGCATTCCATCCTACTACCACTATATATTGCAGTGCCTGAGTGGCTGTGCAGACCGCACGCTAGCCCCGCAGACCTTTCAACAAAGTTCTCATACTATGGGCTTTTCAGCAGAGTTTCTCGCATCTTATTTCACCGTGCTTAATGTTTTCTTTGCCATAACGTACTTTGTGATGGGTTGGGTGATATTCTGGCACAAATCCGATGACAAAGTAGCGCTCTTTGCGGCATTTACATTGATTACGTTTGCAATCTCCCCTACCAATGCAGTAATGACCCTGCCGTCATTCTGGGGGCTGCTGGGAGCGGGAGTGAGCTTTGTGGGTATGATCTCTCTCTTCTGCTTTTTCTATATATTTCCTGATGGACGTTTTGCCCCTCGTTGGACACTCTGGTTCTTGCTGGCGGCTGTGATCTTCTGGGGCATAAACTTTTTTGTCTCGCCTCCCTCTTTCGACCCGTTTGCCCAATATCGCATTGTGGCGGCAGTGATATCTAGTATCTTAATACTCAGCGTGGTGGTCGCCCAGGTGTATCGGTATCTCTATATCTCTACGCTTGTCCAGCGGCAGCAGAGCAAGTGGGTCTTCTTTGGGACATCTATAGGGATTAGTTGTTTTGCAGGCTTAGATATAATTGTGGGCTTTTTCCCGGACAGCAGTGTTGTCAGCAATGTCATCATATATATAATATTTGTTACTGCATGTTACTGCCTGCTCATCCTCATCCCGCTTTCTATAAGCTTCGCGATTTTTCGTTCGCGCCTCTGGGAGATTGATAGTATTATCAATCGGACCCTGGTCTATGGCACACTTACCACCTGGGTGATCATCTTCTATGTGCTGGTCGTAGGAGGACTGGGATTAGTGTTTCAGGCGCAAGGCAATTTGCTCATCTCGCTCGTTGCTACCAGCGTCATCGCGATCCTCTTCCAGCCCTTGCGCAACCGGCTGCAACGGACCGTCAACCGCTTCATCTATGGTGAGCGCGATGATCCCTACTCAATACTCTCCCGCTTGAGCCAACAATTAGAGACCACGCTGGCTCAGGACGCTGTACTCATAACCATTGTCGAGACGGTCGCGCTGGCTCTTAAATTGCCCTATGCGGCAATTTCTTTAGAGCAAGATGGCACGTCGATTATTGCCGCGTCCTTTGGTAAAAGCAGCAATGAAGAGGCATATGTTCACCTCCCCTTGCTTGTTCGATCGGAGATGGTCGGTGAGCTTATTCTCGCTCCACGCCTGCCTGGTGAAACATTTACTGCTGCCGAACAGCGCTTGCTACAGGATCTCACCTATCAGGTTGGTATGGCGGTGAATGCGCAACGTCTTGCTGCCGATCTCCAGCACATGGCGCTCGCTTTACAGCATTCGCGTGAACGCATTGTACTGGCACGCGAGGAAGAACGCCGTCGCCTGCGCCGTGACCTGCATGATGATCTCGGTCCAACCCTGGCCGCCCTGGCTCTGAGTGCTACAACCGTGAGTGACCTGATTCCTACTGATCCCAACGCGGCAATTCAGCTCGCTAACGAACTGCAAAGCGAGCTGCGTGCGACCATTGGGAATGTTCGGCGTCTGGCCTATGAGCTGCGTCCCCCCACGCTTGATGAATTGGGGCTGGTTGCAGCCATTCGCGAGCGTGCCGTGCAGTTGAGTAGCCAGCCGACGGGGGGCATACAGATACGAGTACAAGCGCCGGAGACATTGCCTGTGTTGCCAGCCGCAGTTGAAGTTGCCACGTATCGTATCGTCCAGGAAGCGCTGACAAATATCACTCGGCACGCGCACGCGCAGCATGGCCTCATGCGACTCTCTCTCGTAGAAGATAAGAATGTGTTGCAGATAGAGGTCATTGATGATGGGGTTGGTTTGCCGCAAGAAAGGCATCGGGGCGTAGGCTTATTCTCCATGCGTGAGCGGGCGGAGGAGCTTGGCGGCTCCTGTACGATTGAAAAGCAAAATGGATCTGGCACGCGTGTCTGCGCTCAGATCCCACTCTCGAAGCATGAAGAAAGCAAATAAAATGGAACAAATGCGTATACTGATTGTTGACGATCATCCTCTCTTCCGCCACGGCCTGGCCACTCTTGTGCGTTCTGAGAGCGACTTTGAGCTGGTGGGGGAGGCCACAAGCGGAGAAGAAGCCATTGCGCTCGCCGCCACGTTGCAGCCGGATGTCGTCCTGATGGATATCCAGATGCCGGGTATGAATGGCATTGAGGCGACACGCCAGATTATTCATACCAGCCCACATATTCGTATCCTGGTCATTACCATGTTTGAGGATGATGCTTCAGTCTTTACGGCTATGCGTGCGGGTGCGCGTGGTTATGTCCTCAAAGATGCGCAGAAGGCCGATGTACTTAGAGCTATTCGTGCCGTGGGACAGAACGAAGCTATTTTTAGTCCCGCAATTGCCGCACGCATGCTCGCCTTTTTCAACACGCCGTGGTCAGGGCCTGCGGTCCCGGCGCAGGCATTTCCCGAGCTAACTGCACGTGAGATGGAGATACTTGGTTTGATCGCTCAGGGTAAAAACAATGGTGAGATCGCCACCCAGCTTGTGCTCAGTTCTCATACCGTGCGTAACTATGTTTCTAACATATTTAGTAAGTTGCAAGTTGCCGATCGAGCACAGGCTATCATACGCGCACGGGAGGGGGGCCTGGGCTAACTGGTTGTGTTGCAAGCAATCGAAGGAAGACTCAGGCTGCGCTCCCTTGCCAAACCTGTTTGCCCTGCACCCAGGTTTGCGCGAATACGGCGCTGGAGGCACCGAAGCAGAGGGTGTCGAGCAGGTCGTCGGGCGTCCAGCCTTGCAGCTCGGGGGCGTGCAGATCGACGGCCACGAAATCAGCCGCCATGCCCGGCTCGATGCTGCCCGTTGTCAGTCCGAGAGCGGCGGCACCGACTCGCGTACCATAAGAGAGCAGAAGCGGCCCGGGCGAGGCTTGCTCATCAGCGATCAGGATACGGCGGCGTTGATAGCGCATGCGAGCGGAATACTCGGCCCAGCGTAGCTCTTCTAGCGGATCGATGCGGGTGTTGCTATCCGAGCCGATGCAGAGGGGGATGTGGGCTACAAGCAGTTCGGCATAGGGGGCGATGCCGTCACCAAGATCGCCCTCGGTCGTCGGGCAGACGCAGACACGGGCCTGCTGCTGTGCTAACAGGGCGATTTCGCTCTGATTGGCGTGGGTTGCATGGATGATGGTTGTGCCGGCATCCAGAGCGCCGTAGCGGGCTAGCAGTTCGATGGGCGTGCAATGGTGGACCTGCTGGCACTGCTCAATTTCGGCTATCTGTTCGTCGGCGTGAATATGGAAGGGCAGGTGATGGAGGCGGCTGTATGCTGCCAGCGCGTGCAGCCAGTCTTCGGGAACGGCTCGAACTGAGTGCGGTGCGATTCCCAGCGCCGCGCCCGATGTACGCAGCTCTTCGGCTCGTGCGAGAAAGGCGTCGAGTGAGGCATCGCAAAAGCGGCGCTGCGTGGGTGAGGGCGGTTGTCCCTCTAGAGCGCTCGGAGAGGGCGTGAAACCTCCCCGCGCATAGGCGGTCAGCAGCAGGACCACACGTATGCCAGCGTCGCGCCCGGCCTGAATCACCGCCTCAGCCATGCGATTTGCGGGTTCATACAGAGCGCCGTTCGGTTGGTGGTGAACGTAATGAAACTCGCCCACGCTGGTATAGCCAGCCGTCAGCATCTCGCGATAGGTTTGCAGCGTAATCTGATAGATGCTGTCGGGAGTGAGTTGCTGTGCTTCGTCGTACATCGCCTGTCGCCACGTCCAGAACGTATCTCGTGCCGAGCGGGCGTGATGGGTGCGACCGCGCAATGCACGTTGAAAGGCGTGGCTGTGCGTGTTGACGAAGCCGGGCAGGAGCGCCATCCCCGGCAATGTGGTCGTGATCTCGCTCTCCGGGCCGCGCTCACGGATCGCGTCAATATATCCATTGTCAGAAATGGAGACGACCTGATTGGCCTGGAAGCCTTGAGGCGTGTAGAGATAGTCGGGGGCAAGGTGCTGCATATCATGGCTCCATTCACGCGTTCTTTCCTGGCAACGTATCATAAGGAGAGGAGGACTGTCAAGCGAGGCTGTGAGAGCATGGGGTCGGGTCTGCCTGTAGAGGGCGCTGGCGTCAGATGTGGATTTGACCCTGCTAAAAATCATATGCTATAGTGCATTGGCTGATCTCTATTTTTAAGGCGTCATCTCTCTTTAACTTCGTAGTTGCGGGGGGGGTGTGGGGGGGGGGGGCGGGGAAAAGCCACCCACCACCCCACAG